>JBCDAP010000108.1:0-6312 GCA_039185335.1 Planctomycetota bacterium
CGAAGCCGAGATCGCCAAGACACCCAACAAGCCCGCGCCGCCAACACGCCTGCGCCAGCAACGACGCATGATCCCCGCGCTCGCGCACGGCGCCTGGCATATCGCCCAAGACACCGGCGCCAAACTCATCGTCCTCTGGAGCCAACTCGGCGGCGAAGCTCGCTATCTCTCCCGCAACTCCTTCCGTGTCCCCATCATCGCCTTCACTTCCGACGAACGCGCAGTACGACGCATGAACCTCCTCTCGGGCGTTTTCCCGGTTCTGGTTCGAGATGTTCCGGCCCACCGTTCTGACTTCGCCGCCATGGCCGACCGCATGCTCATCAACATGGGATGGGCCAACCAGGGCGACCCCGTCATCATGCTCGCCGGCAAACCGATCAATGCCCCGGGTGCCACCAATACCATGGCCGTCCGCTACGCGGGCGAACTGCTCGAACTTCAGAACCTACAGCTCGTCGACCATGACCGGGAGGGCTGGGCGACATAAAGGGGAATCGAGTGCCCGAGAATCACAACACAAAGTCCCTGGCACCGATCCGCATGAATGCGAACGCCAAAGGGTTGAAGCAAGAGGTGGGAGGCGTTTTCCTTGCGACCTTTTTTCTTTTACCTCCCCTCGGAGCCATACTCATCATGGGCAAATGGCTCGTGAACTTCGATGTCGTCATCACATCTCTCTTGCTCGGTTTCATTCTGTTCTCTGTTGGTCTAGCAGTAATCTCTTTGTGGAGATCAAGACGTCTGTACCACTTGTCCCTGCAACGCTATCAAGAAGAAGATGGCCTGATCTGCACCTCGTGCCTTTACTCGCTCGGCCGCGATTTCAAAACCGGGAATTGCCCTGAGTGCGGCGAGCCAATGGACCCCGCATGCGTGAGATGGAACTGGTCGATCCTGTACGGCCCAGACTCAACACTCGTTAGCCGCACAAGATCTTTGCTGATCCCCGCCAGGATCTTCACGCCGCTACTCCCAAGCCGACTGGTCATTATCTGCTGCCTGAGCGCAGTCTTCGTTCTCATCGCTTACACGGTTGTCGCGATCGATGAACTCCTCTTTCTCGGCGCGTCGATCAAGACCCACGATCTATCCGTAAGGCTCATCAACATATCGATTCTCTTCGCTGTGCTGGTTCCATTTTCCGTGACATCGTTCTTGATCTTTAAGTACTTGTACGCAAACATAAAATCACGCTTTGCTAGCAACAGCTACCTTCGCTGCTGGGCATGCGCCCACCCCATCCCAGACACCGACCGCGGCATTTGCGAACACTGCAATACCCCCTGGGAACGCCACATGCTCGTATACGCCTGGAAACGCCGCTTCCAGATAAAAGACACAACCGCAGATCACTGATCACTCGCCGCGCCTCATGCACCTACCCTGTTGACATGACCATCGACGCCGAGCCGAGCATCATCCACTCCCATGCTGTCATCCTCGCCGTTGGCGACGAGTTGACACTCGGTCAGAAGCTCGACTCCAACTCACAATGGCTCTCGCAGCAGCTCACCCACCGGAACATCCGCATCGTCGAACACCGCACCGTCCCCGATGACCTCGACCAACTCACCGAAGCATTCGTGCGCGGTGCCGCAACAGCCTCGCTGATCCTCGTCACGGGTGGCCTCGGCCCGACACTCGACGACCTCACACGCGATGCGCTCGCCAAGGCAATGAACGAAGAGCTCGTCGAAGATCCCAAAGGCATCGAGATGCTCCGCGCTTTCGCGGAGAAAATGGGCCGCCCGATGCCCAACAACAATAATCTCCAGGCCCGCCGACCCGCGAGCGCTGGCCTCATTCCCAACTCTCGCGGCACCGCCCCAGGACTTGCCGCCACGATCAACAACGCGTGCTCGGTCTTCTGTATGCCGGGACCTCCTTCCGAGATGCGGAAGATGTTCGAGGCGTTCGTTGTCCCCGAGCTCCATCCACCAACCACCGCCGCGGTCTCCACACGCGTGCTCCAACTGTTCGGCAAAGGTGAATCCACCGTCGCCCAAGAGCTGGGGGAACTCATGCATCGCGACGCCAACCCACTCGTCGGCACCACCGCTTCGCACGGCATCCTCTCCATCCGTATCCGATACGAGGGATCGCCGGACGAAGCCGAGGGCGAGATTGAACGTATCGAACGAGAGATCCGCTGGAAGTTCGAGGACATCCTCTTTGCGGCCGACGATCACCCCATCGAGCACATCGTCCTCGATCATCTGAAAGCTCGTGAAGAGATGATCGCTGTCGCCGAGAGCTGCACAGGAGGTCTGCTCGGCTCCATGCTCACCGAAGTGCCGGGCTCTTCCGCCGCATTCGCGGGCGGACACATTACCTACTCCAACGCGATGAAGCAGCACGCATTAGGCGTCCACAACGATCTGCTAGAAGCCTACGGCGCCGTCTCCGAACCCGTCGCCCTCGCCATGGCCCGAGGCTGCCTCACCCACACACCCGGCGCCGACCACGCCCTTTCTATCACCGGCGTCGCGGGACCCAGCGGCGGCACCGAAGCCAAACCGGTTGGAACTGTCTGCATCGCTCGCGCCTCCGCGGACGACACGACCGAGGCGCGACGATTCCGTTTCCCAGGCTCGCGCCCAGGCATCCGCAAGCGAGCCTGCCAAGCCGCACTCGCCATGCTCGCCTTCCACATGATCGGCAAACCTACACCACCAACACTGTGGGACCGACCGGAATGAAAACCTTGCAAGGCGAGCCGCTTCGTTTCTTTGCATACGACTGACATTATGTGTGCCACTGGTAGCTCGTTACCAGTGCTTTGTTGAGATTGACATTCCCGGATCACTGGCAGCCGAGCTGCCAGTGGCACACCGAGAAATGCAATCTACACAGGCACAACTTGACCTACCGAATCGAACGCCGCGCGCGTTTCACGATCCTCTTCGTCGCGTCCGTGTCCGACTCTTTGAGCCAACGGTCCGTCACCTCGATCACCCACGCCGGCTGATCCTTCGCCGCATCGTTCAACCAGTTCGCCACCGAGTCCTGAACATACTTGGATGAATCACTCTTCAACGGTTCGAGCAGCGAAAAACCGAGCGCCGGATCCTCTCGAAGCACCCGGATGTGCTTACACCACACCCCGCGCGGTCGCGTTGCCTCGGTGGCATAGCGGCGGAGGTTCGCCGACTTTGAGCGCGTCCAAAGCTCAAGCCGTTCGATGAACTCAGGAAGACCCTCGATAATGTGCGCGCGCTGCGAAAGCCACGCCTCCTCGCGTACGCCGAAATGCGGATCATCCGCGAACACCTTGGCTCGTTGCAGTCTTTGAAGCACCGTCATCGGGCCGATGTGACCCAGCGAATGCACCCCCCAAGCCCGCACAATATCCGAAGCATGGCCAGCCAGTTTTTCGGGGGCCTTGTCACCGAAGTGCTCCAGAACCAGAGCACCGCCTGCGCGCTGACGCTTTGTGATCGCTTCTCCGGGCGCAAGCGGTTTCAGCTCGCTCGCCGACGCCTTGGGCAATACCACTTTGGCGATCTTACGCAGATCGACGGCCAGCAGCTCCGCGAGGTTCGCGGTCTCACGCTCGCCTCGTTCGATCGCACGCACCGTGCTGGCAGGGATGTCTTCCGGACGGAGTGACATGCGGAGAGCTTAGGCCAACGGCATGGGCTAGTACGTCTTCCAACCGAGCAATTCCGGCAATGGAAGCCCTGCTCGCTTCGCGCGGTACTCCTTCGCGCACGCTTTGCACGCGTAGTGTCCTTTCGCATCTTTGATTCGTGGTCGGTCGCTGCAGTCTTCGCCGCACAGCCGGCAGATTTTCTCGCTCATTTTGATCCCTCACCGTTCTCTAACCAAGAAGAGAGTGTGGCAAGGATCGAGCAAAAAATATCTCAAATCTGCGAATATTCTTACGGAAGTGGCAGGCTCCATCTTGGATCAACGGCATCACCAAGCCGAAGTGCGCGCACACTCGCGTCAACTGCTGTCCAGTTCGAACGATCATCTGGATGCCAATACCCAATCCGGGTCGCCACATGCTCGTCGTTGCGATAGTCGATGGTGGAAAGGAATCGGGTGCGCGGCGGTCCATCCGAAGCCGCATCGGTCCAAGTCGCATCGATCAACAACGCCACGCTCGACGGCGAAGCAACCCGATACAGATCGATGTGGGCCAACCCAGCATCAAAATCATCCGGATCTGCAGGATCACTCCCCGAGCCCGAAGCACCCGCGTGCCCGGTCACATTGATCGCGTCTGTGCGCTCGAGATCGATCCCTGCAACCCGCCTTGCTCCCTGGCAAACCAGAATGTTCGACGCACCGGCGTACAACTCCGCCGTGGTCTCGCCACGCACACCGAGTCGTGAGGCAGCTTCGAGCGCCCAGAAGGGACGCCTCCCCCAGGGCACACCCAACGCCGGCGATTGACCATCGTTCTCGTCGGCGTAGCTCAAGCAGGCGATCACGACTTGGCGCTGACGAAGAGCACAAGCCGACGAATCCGCTGCTCCCCGCACATCCGCAAGGGCGGGCAGGAGAAGCCCAACAAGCACCGACAGAATCGCGACTGTGACCAACAGTTCAACGAGCGTGAACGCACGTCCAGAGCTTTCGCGGGCAGGCCAACCAATCATCCACCGATGCTAGGCCCGATGCAGATCAGACCTGGAGGTGCCTCACAAGGAGCCTCTGCGTCACCAGACGGTGCCCTCAAACGCCGCCACATCGTGAAGGCATGCGAATGTGCCCGAGCGGGGGTTTGGACCTACAATGAAGGACCGGACAACTCGCCCAGATCCCCGCTTTTTCGCGGCTATTTTCAGGACCCGCATGCCCGACAATCAATCAACAGAGAACGCCCAGCAGGGTAATTACGGTGCCGATCAGATCCGCATCCTCGAAGGCCTGGAGGCGGTCAGAAAACGCCCCGGGATGTATATCGGGGACACGGGGCTCGCGGGACTCCATCACCTGGTCTGGGAAGCCGTCGACAACTCGATCGACGAGTGCATGGCCGGTCGCGCAACGACCGTCACCGTCGAGGTGCTCGCCGATGGCTCCATTGCCGTCACCGATGATGGGTCGGGCATCCCGGTCGATCCCAAGCGTCACGACAACCCGGTCTACGACGGAAAGCCCGCGGTCGAACTCGTTATGACCGTCCTCCACGCCGGTGGCAAGTTCGGCGAAGAAGGCTCGGCCTACAAAGTCTCGGGCGGTCTCCACGGCGTAGGCATCTCCTGCGTCAACGCGCTCTCGCAACGCCTCGATGTCGAGGTGCGACGCGACGGCAAGTTGCACCACATCGCTTTCGAACGTGGTGTCACCGTCGAACCCCTGCGCATCGTCTCCGAACTCTCGGACGAGCACAAAGACGATACGGGCACACGGATCGTCTTCAAGCCCGACTCGGAGTTGTTCCCCGACACCGAGTACAACTTCACCACTCTCTCGACACGCCTCCGAGAGCTGGCGTACCTCAACCCGGGCGTGATCATCCGCCTCAAGGACGAACGTGTCGACACGGAAGGACGCACCAAAGACGAGACATATCGGTTCGAAGAAGGTCTCAGCGCGTTCGTCGAGCACCTGAACGTCAACAAGGGCTCGATCCACGATGTGATCTCACTCTCGGGTGACAACCTAGAGCAAGGACTCGCGATCGATGTCGCGCTGCAATATTCGGACGCTTACAACGAATTGGTGCTGACGTTCGCCAACAACATCCGCACCGTTGACGGCGGCACACACCTTTCCGGCTTCCGCACCGCCCTCACACGAACACTCAACAACTACGCCAAGCAGACAGGAATCCTCAAAGAAAAGGATCCCACGCCAACCGGCGATGATCTACGCGAAGGCTTGGCGGCGGTTATCTCGGTCAAGCTGCCCGAGCCGCAGTTCGAAGGGCAAACCAAGGGCAAGCTCCGCAACACAGAGGTCGAAGGATTCGTCAGCCAAGCGGTAGGCGAGAAGCTCGCGGATTGGCTCGAGAAGCACCCGAGCGAAGGAAAGAAGATCTGCCAGAAAGGGATGCTCGCTGCTCAAGCCCGCGAAGCCGCACGCAAGGCACGTGACCTGACCCGGCGCAAGAGCGCGCTTGAGTCGGGCTCGATGCCGAGCAAACTCCGGGACTGCACGACAAAGGACGTCGAACGATCGGAGCTGTACATCGTCGAGGGTGATTCCGCGGGCGGAACAGCAACGCAGGGGCGCGACATCGAGACGCAGGCCATCCTGCCGCTGCGAGGAAAGCTCCTGAATGTCGAGCGGGCTCGTCTCGATCGCATTCTTGGATTCGAAGAGATCCGAACACTGATCCAGGCGCTCCGGTGC
>JBCDAP010000109.1:0-6280 GCA_039185335.1 Planctomycetota bacterium
GCGTCGTGCTGCTCAACGACTATCTCCTCAACGGCAAAGAAGATGAAAGCGTCCGTGACGAGGCGATCATCCTCCTCGAACGCTCGATCCTGATCCGGACCGACCAGCCCCGAATCGCGGGCCTGATCGATCGATTCGGCGGAGATTAACGCCCCCAGGTCCTTGTGGCCGTAAGCCTGAGCGTGTGCCACTGGCAGCTTGCTGCCTGTGCCTGTTGTCGTGGAGGTCTTCTTTTAGCGACTGGCAGCAAGCTGCCAGTCGCTCACTTTGCAATAACAGCTTTGCGCCCTACCGCACCATCACCTGATTTCGGATCGCGTCAGCGAATCGGACGACCTCGTCGTAATCGTCGCCGGGCTTCATGTCTCGCACTTTCGCGTCCGGCCCGATCAGCAGGAAACGCGTTGAATGTGTGATCTGTTGGAGCACCTCGGCATCGTCCGAAGCGAGCATCTCCTCGTCAACGTCGAGCCCGAGCTTCAAGCCATCATCCATGAAAGCTCGAGCCGCCGCGGCGTCGGGCGGGATCAACGCCGTGGTCTTTTCGGGGTCAAATCCAAGGCGATCGAGGTACGACCGCATCACTTCAGGCGTGTCGTGGACCGGATCAATCGTCAACACCGCGAAACGCACACGCGTGTTCTCCAAACGCTGCGACATCGTGTACAGATTGCCGATCGTCTGCGGGCAGATCAGAGGACAACGGGTAAAGACAAACGTCAGAACCGTCCATTCACCCTCAAAGAGTGATCGGTCAACCGGCTGCGCATACTGATCGACAAAGCTGAATCCCTTCACCTCCATGAAGTCGTACTGCGTCGCTTCTGCAAACCAATTGTCTCGTCCGCCATCGGTGAGCTTGCTGAAGACAAGAAGCATCAGCACGATCGCCGTGATCGGGATGAGTGAGATGAACGCCAGCCTGATTCCCGGATTGGAGGGCCGATCGCCTCGTTGATCGTTCATGAGATCGAGATCATGTTCTGGGGTCGTCATCACATCGTTCCTTGAGGGCGCGGACGGCCGCTTGTCCGAATGAGGAGTGTCAAGATGGTAGCGCTCGAAGCGAGGAGAAGCAGCAAGCTGATCGGTGCCGCGGGGCCGGCAGAGAGCGCCCACGCGAGCGTGTTCCCCGCCCAGTGCATCGGATTGATCCGCATGAAGAAAGCAAGCCAGGCATCCGCGGTCCCGACCGGAAAGAGTGCACCGGAAAGAAGCCACATTGGGGCAAGCGTGATATTCGCGATGGAATGAAAGGATGCGACCGAACCTGTTCGCCGCGCTACCAGTAGGCCCAGCCCCACAATGAATACCGCCGCAATGCCGGCAATCATGACACCGATCACGAATCCACCGAAGGACATCGGGACACGCATGCCCGCCGCAAGGATCAACAAAGCCGCGGCCTGCACCATCGCACTCACCGATCCTGCGATCACTTTCGCGATCTCGCTCGCCCATCTCGGCGCCGGTGTCACCGCCTCGGCCTGCAACAACCCGTTCTCTCGATCCTGCAATTGCGCGATCGCCGCGAACACCGTCCCGAAGATCACCATCAAGAGAATGGCACCGGGTAACAACGCCGCGTGCCCGCCGATCTGCAGATCATCTTCCACCGCCTCACCACTCAGCAAGACCCGATCACCAAGCCCCGAACCAACAACAAGCCACAAGAGTGCCGGCGTCCCGATCGTCACAACCAAACGCGCCGGTTGGCGGACCAACCGAATCAACTCACGCTCCACGAGCGCCCAAACCGCTCGACGAGCGATGACCCAAGAAGGACCCGACGGATCAGCCATCGTTCACCCTCCACCGATACACATCGCGCAGCGTCGGTGGGCCGAGACGAACCGACACACCAAGCGTCGCCAGCTCGCCAGCAAGATGGCGAACACGTCCGGTCTCGCCTGTGACGATCCACCCCTGATGAGTCGATCGGCACACGATCGACTCATCAGTGTCCGCAGGCATCTGCCTCGAATCACCTGTCAACACCAACTCTCCGAGCGAACTCGTCAAAGCCTGCGCACTCCCCTCGCCCACCACTCTTCCCTCGGAAAGCATGATGACACGGTCCGCGAGTTCTGCTTCGTCGAAATGGTGTGTTGCCAAGAGAACACCGGCTCCCCCCGCCGCGCGTTCACGAAGCAAACCGATCACGGCGTGCCTCGAAGAGTCATCCAGCCCCGCTGTCGCCTCGTCGAGCACGAGCAAATCCGGAGATGCAAGCATGGCTCGCGCCAGATCGACACGTCTTGCGAAGCCACCCGAGAGAACACCGACCCGCTCGTCCAAACGATCGACCAAAGCAAACTCGCTCGCAATGTGTTCGATGCGTTTGCCAACCATCCCGGGCTCCATCCCGAGCAGGCCGGCATGCACACGGAGGTTCTCACGCACGCTCAGAATCGGATCGAGCGCGGGCGATTGAAACACCACCGCGATGCGCGACCGGAGGGACATAGATGCCGTCTGCACGGTCACACCAAACAGATCAAGCGTCCCAGCTTTGGGCTGTTCGATCATCGAAACGAGGCGAGCGAGCGTCGACTTGCCCGAACCGTTCGGCCCAACGATCGCCACCATCTCGCCGGCCGCAACCTCAACATCCACACCCGCAAGCGCCAGCCGGCTGGCGTAGCGTTGCTCGATCCCGCTCGCCTTCACCGCGAGCACAGCCGCGCTATCAGGTAAATGCGACATGAATCAACGCATCAGACACCAAGAAGGTCAGCACCAGCGGCAGATAAACGATCGAAACAAAGAAGCGCGTCTTCGCCGATGCATCGGTCCGTCGCTCTGCAAGATCTTTGCTCGCGAGCAACATCGCGAGCCCGCCAAGAGCCGCAACCGCTGTGGAAACAGGAGAAATAACCCCCGGTATTGCGAGCGCGGGCAGAGCACCGATCGGCACCATCGCCAAGGACCATGTCAAAGCAGCGCGAGACATCCGCTCACCCGACGGGTCAACCACCGGCAGCACTTTCATGCCCGCCTTCGCATAATCCTCGCGGTGGCGCCAAGCGATCGCCAAGAAGTGCGGCATCTGCCACGCAAAGACAATCATGAATAACGCCCAGCCCCCCGGCTCAAAAGCTGCAGCCACCCCAGAACCCTCACCCGCCGCGGCCCACCCAACAACGCAAGGCAACGCACCCGGAGCCGCGCCGACAATCGTTGACAGCGGGCTCACCGTTTTCATTGGCGTGTAGATGATGACATACATCACCGCGGAGAGAAACGACAGCAAGGCTGCCGCAGGCGTGGTTATCAAGAGCAGCACACCACCAGCAAACACCAAAGCGATGCCCCACCACCAAGCCGAAGCGCGGGCCAAACGCCCCGAAGGAATCGGCCGCCGACACGTCCGCCTCATCTTTGCATCGAGCGGAGCTTCCCAAGCCTGATTGAGAACATTCGCGCCCGCAGCCGCAAGAGCCGTCCCGATGACTGTGATGACCAACAAAGCCACACCTTGAAGCAGCGACCCATTCGGAAACACCGAGGCCCGAATCACGAACCCGATCGCCGCCGTCAAAGCCACCATCTTGACGATGCCCGGCTTGGAAGCCTCGACCACAACGCGCCAATCAAATGCGCCCGCACGATGAACAACAGATGAGGATGTGGTCGCCTGACTCATCAAGTCTTGCCTCGCGGGAAAGATTCGGGCGTGATGATAGCCGAATGTGCCTCTCCCGGCAGCATCGCAGACTACTTTCTACGAGAAGGGAGGACGAGATCGATCCAAACCGGGTAATGATCAGACGGAAACGAACCCATCGGCTGACCGAAGGGAGAAAGCTCGCCTGAAGTGATCCGTGCTTCTGGGTCATCAACCGGTGACCTCCAAACCGCGCCCGCTCGAATCCCAATACCCCGACTCGGCAGCACGTAGTCAACGCGAAGATCAAAGTCGGCGGTATCGTCGGCGTCCAACCCGGAACTCAGCGTATTGCTCTTCGGAACAAATCGCCCCTCCACGCGGGGGTGGCGCAACAGTTGCTGAATCGCGCCGCTCTTCCCCGATCCCTCGTCCGGATCCGCATTCAGATCGCCAGCGATCACAAAGAGAGCATCACTGCCCAAGCCGCCTCGTCGTCCCTGATCGTCAACGATCCAGTCCTCCCCATCGATGTACTGACGCCAAAAGCGGATCTCGTCATAGTTCCGCTTCCCGTTCCGATCTTCTTCACCATCGAAGCTCGGCGGCGTCGGATGGCTTACCAGCATGTGAACAATATGGCCCGAGGGAAGCTCGACCGGAACATCCCAATGCGACTTACTCGAGAGCGGAAGCATAGACAGCGCAGAATCCGAGTACCACGAATCACCCGACTGCGGATCGATCGGCAGATCAGCGCCCGGAACATCCTTCCAGAGAATGTTCCGGAATGTGCGCACCTCATTAATCTTCAGATCAAGCCCCGCCCGGACCAGAATCGCCATCGCGTATTGCCCGGGATAGGTGCCATAGCCGCGACTGTCACCACCATAGTCGCGCGAACCGACCTCAGGATCGATCACGCCGTTGCGATCAAGATCAATCCCTGTGTGCACACCCGTGTTCGAAGGCCAGGCATAGCCTCGGTAGATCGTGGCGGGGTTGCCAGCTCTGCCCGCAAGATTGACAAAGTCCTCCGCAAAGCGTCTGGCAAGATCGAACTCGGGATCGTAAGGAATCTCGTTGATCACAACGATGTCCGCGTCGATTCGCTGGAGAATCCGCGCACACGCTTTCAGTCTTGGCGTTCGACGATCAAGCAACTCAGAGGCTTTCATATCCTCGATGTTGAACGTCGCCACGCGAACACCCGCCGCGGGGGTGCGCACCGGCTCGCCCTTGCTACGACAACCCAGTGCCACAACACAGACAAGAGCCAATCCCATCAACAAGTGCATTCTGTACATCATCAATCTGTCCCCGCTTTCACGAGTGTCGCCGCGTTAAACACACGCCCTTCCTCGCGATACTTACGCTCAAAGTTGGTCCCTACCACCTCGCCATCACCAGCCGATTGAGGGGTGACGAATTCGCACCGAGCGAACCTCGGCTCATGGTCCGCCGCACACCAACGGTCAAAGTGCTCCTCCATCCATGACCAGTAACCCAAGTGATCCGTCACGATGCGCAACTCCCCCCCCGGCTTGAGGATCCGATAGACGGTGGCAAGAAACGAGTCTTGCACAACACGACGCTTGTGATGGCGCGACTTAGGCCATGGATCAGAGAAGTACAAATGAACAACCTCAGCAAGACCCGAAGGACAACGCACCGCGAGAAAGTCGACCGCATCGCCGTAGAGCATCCGAACGTTGCTCAGCGAAGAACGGCGAATCCGATCGGCCGCATAGCGATAAAACTCGCCCGCGTACTCGATACCGAGAAAGTTGGTGTGCGTTTGCAAACCCGCCTGTTGAGCAAGGAAAGTTCCTTTGCCCGAACCGATCTCGATCTCGAGCGGACGATCAGAATGCTCAAACCATTCTCGGACGTCGATCCAGCACGATTCTGGATCCGCAATCATCTCGGGTGTCAAAGCGGGCAAATCCCGGGTTGATCGCCCGATCCCGCTTGTATCCAAAGGTTTTCCTCGACTTAATCCGAAGCTCATCAGGACACTGTACCGAACCACTCGATAAACATGCGATACCGTGGATCTCTGGTTTCCTGTGCCCGATGAACCTTCCGAGAACATGGACGTACCATTGACCTCTTGACTCGCTTGACGTTGCGTGCAAACAATGTGTGCTGCTTCGCTCTTCCGAGCGGCTCTTCCCCGTCTTCTTTGTCGCCTTTCCTCGAACTGGAGAGTTCATTTGCATTTATCTTCTCCCTCGGGCAAACACATCGGGATCGTGGCCATGACTGCGGAGGGAGCCGCCGAGTGCTATAGGCGGATCAGCCGACTGAGTGCCAAGATCGATGGCGCAGAACAGAGGCCGCACATCACGCTCCACCACGCCCCGGTAAGCAACTTCATGGAGCTTCTCAACGCCGAGGATTGGAACGGAATCTCCGACATGATCCGCCATTCCGCCAAGATTCTCCGCACTGCAGGCGCAGACTTCTGCATCCTGCCGGACAACACGGCCCACCACGCGCTCCCGATGGCCGAAGTTGAAAGCCCCCTGCCATTCCTCAACATGGTCGACATTGTCGCGCAAACAGCACTCGAAGACGGACACAGCACCGTCGGAATCGTCGGAACAAGTTATGTCACGAGGAGTTCGACCTACCAGGCCACGCTCGGCCTGCGCGGACTCCATATCAAAA
>JBCDAP010000110.1:0-6278 GCA_039185335.1 Planctomycetota bacterium
CACCGGTTTAAAACGTTCGCGCATCATCGCGAACAACTCAAAGCCGATCGGCATGAATGGGCGCCCTTTCTTGAACGAATCGCTGACGTACAAACCCATGTAACGCCTGTTCTTGAGAACACGATGCGCCTCGTCGATCACAATCCCCATCGACTCGTAGTACGCCGCTCCATCGTCCTCGCCTCCCGCATTTAACTTCCCTCTGCAACGGGGGTCGTCCGAATAATCGATGTGTGTCGAGTAGGGCGGATCAACAAAGAAGAAATCCACCGATTCGTTTTCAATAGGAAGTTCCCTCGCGTCTGCATGCTGGATGTCATCACGGATCGGACGGAGATCGAAGCATCTCGGCTCACGATTGAGATCACGACAGACATCGATCGTCGTCCCGCCACCTACCATCGGATCCACAATCACATCACGCTCACGCGTATATCGCTGCAAGAGCTGCCAAACAACCCAGCTGGGCGTGGCCCCTTCATAACCCTTGGTGCCCTGGATAGCGTTGCCGTAGTGCTGGCTCGGATACTCCCACAGTGTCGTGGTCATGATCCGCAGCGGCGGCTTCCTCGGACGCCGTAGACCACCACGACGCCCTGATCCGGACGTCCCATCCTTGGCACCACCGCCGTTCCGCCCCGCAGACTTCAAGGAAGCTGCTCCGCGATCGCCTCAACAACCTGCATCTCCACAGCATCGATCACACCCGAGACCTTGGCCCCCGCAGCATGAACATGCCCACCTCCACCAAGTCCTCCCGCAACATTGTTGACGTCGACAATCGTTGAACCCGCCTTGCTTCGCATCGAAACCTTAACGACTCCATCACCACGATCGGTCAACAGCACGCTCACCAGAACACGCTCGACCGACATCGGTAGATCAATGAGCCCGCCGGCATCATCGGGTGTCGCGTCCGTTTTAGCGAAGTCGCCCGTTGTAAGTGACATGACCGAAACACGATCGCCGCAATGCAGCCGGAGCGAAGACATCGCGCGCTGCATCAACCAGAGGCGAGAAACGGTATCCGACTGCTCGATCAATCGCCGGAGCGCATTGGCGTCGACACCGGCGTCGTGGAGAGAAGCCGCAGTACGCATCGTGCGCGATGTTGTGCTCGGGTGCTTGAACCATCCAGTATCCGTCGCCATGCCAAGATAGATCACTGTCGCGATCTCCACTGGCAACTCACTCATGGACTCAACGCCGAATATGCCGCAACAAAGCTCGCCTGCGAGCTCCGCCGCGGAAGCAGCCGAAGTATCGATATGGCGCATGCCCGCTACATCCGGATCGCCCGAAGCATGGTGATCAACCAAAGCCGCCATGGTAGCCCGAGGTTCAACGAAGGAGCGCACTTCGGCGAGCTGCGCCCATGACCCGGTATCGAGAACGATCACTCGATCCACCCCCGAATACCACTCATCAGACAACTGAGAAGCTTCATCACCCTCATCGAGAACAACCGAAAGCTCCCAATCAACCAGCTCGCGAAAACGATCCGGGAACGGACCGGCATACACCGCTCGCACCTCAAGACCGGATGCCGCGAGCGCACGCGCGACAGACTGGGTGGCGCCCAGCGCATCACCATCCGCCTTCGCGTGCGTCAACACGGCAACCCGCGTCCCGGCACGGATCCATGAGGCGATGTCAGCCAGGCTCGCGTTCGTCGTCCATTCCGTCATCGTGGTCATGCAGGGCTCGCTGTTTCTTGACGCATGATCTCTCGTGTGCGTTCAACGTCACGTCCGATCTGTTCGACCAACGCTTGAACACCATCGAACGCCCCGAGATCACGAAGGTACCGGCTCGGTCGCACACGAATATCCCAACCATATTGATCATCGCTCACCGGGATCGGAAGATCTGCATCGAGGAGATACGCCTCCAACACACAACGCTCATCACCGAACACCGGCCTCGGGCCAACATGCACCGCGGCACCAAACACCCGGCCGTTTCCGAGCTCGCCCTCTCCCGCGTAAACCCCATCACCCGGCAAGAGCTGATCCGTGCGTACGTTCGCGGTCGGAAAACCGATCGTCCGCCCACGCTGGTCACCTTTCTCGACCGTGCCGACGATCTCGTACGGACGGCCCAACAACACCTCAGCATCACCAACACGCCCAAGCCGGATCATCTCGCGGATCAGCGTGCTCGACACCCGCACCAGCACCTGGTTTGGCAACGAAACCTCCACCTCATCCGCCACGACGACCTCAAACCCCTTCGCCTTCCCGAGGGCTGCCAAGGTGTCAACATCACCCGATCTCCCCTTCCCGAAGCCAAAGTCGTGGCCCTCGACCACGCATCCAGGGTCAAAGCAGTCGACAAGCCACTCCACAAACCCCTCAGCGGACAAACCAAGCAACTCGGGAGTCGGATCGAGACGATCAACACGATCGACACCTAACTCGCGAAGCCACCCTTCCCGCTGAGGAAACGTGGAGAGACGAGGAGGGGCTGAACCACGAAGCTTGGCCGACGGATGAGGATCAAAGACCAACGCGATGACTTCGCCTGAGCTGGACGCTTTCTCTCGCGCCAATTCGATCAAACGGGCGTGACCTCGATGCACCCCGTCAAAGTTCCCGATGGTCACCACACGCATGGACATGCCACACACTAGCTTGTTGCCGCCCCCGGCGTCGCCTTTTCCGCCTTATTCTTTGCCCATGCCAGCCCTCGAATCCGTCGCCTCCTCAACCCATCCCGCTCTGATCGTTGTCGCTGCTCCCGCAGAGGCACGAGCGGTGCTCCGCGCAACATCCCTCGACCCAGAAACAGAGATCTCCGCTTGGTCAGCGATCAAACTGCCTGCCCCTCACGAGCACCTCGAACTCCTGCTGACCGGGATAGGAAAAGCCAACGCAGCCGCGGGGCTCGTCGCCGCCTTCGACCCGCCTCGGCATAGCGCCGTGATCAACGTCGGTGTCGCAGGGATGCTTCCAACGTCCGGGCTCGCGCTCGGGCAAGCCGTCCTCGCCACCCAATCGGTCTACGCCGACGAAGGCGGGATCACACCAAACGGCTTCGTGGACATCGCCGAGATGGGCTTCCCGCCCGATCTGCTCGCAGGAACAGACACATCGATCGGAAAAGACGGAGACTCGACACTCATCGCTGTGCTGACTCCGCTGACGCAACGTCAAGGAAACATCGCCACGGTCTCGACCTGCTCCGGAACAGATGACTTCGCATGGGAAATCGCGAACCGAACCGGCGCGATCGCAGAGTGCATGGAAGGTGCCGCCCTCGCGTTCACGGCGGCCCAACTCAAACGCGCAGATGCCACCTCGCTGCCATTTGCAGAAATCCGGACTATCTCGAACACCACCGGCAACCGTGACAGCCAGCAGTGGAATCTGAAGAGTGCGCTCGACCAACTCACAGAGCTTGTCAACAGGCTGTGATCGTCACATCGCCTTCGAGAGCAACGTCAACGCGAGCTTGAGCCCCTTGCCCTCGGGCGAGACCAATTGGCTCGAGAGCGTATCAAGCGTCTGCATGAACTCCAGCATCGAGTCGAGACGCTCGTTGTGGTGCTTGACCACCTTATCTCGCTTCGATCCGTCCTTGGTCATGTCGCGCAGCTCGTATAGTGAGGCAACCACAGGCTCGAGTTCCCGCTTCTTCCGCTGCTCAGCGATCGTCCTGAAGATGGTCCATACGTCAGACTCCGCTTGGTAGTACTCCTTGCGATCCCCCCGCTTGTGAACACGTTCCACGAGACCCCAGTCCTGCAAGGCCCGAAGAGACATTGAAGCGTTGCCCCGCGAGATCTCCAGGCGTTCCATCACCTCGTCGGTGTTGAGCGCAAGCCCGGTGATGTACAGCAGAGCGTGCGCCTCGGCCATGGTCCGGCTGATGCCCCACGCCGAACCCATGCGACCCCAGGTGTCAATAAATCGATCCTGGGCCTCACGGATCGTGCGATCCTCCGGATTCAGAACGCGTTGTTCGTCGACCTCGCTCACAGGTGAATGGTACGGGGGATTCGGTGAGTCTGCGGCTTAGGCCAGTTTCTCCAGGCTCACAATCAGATCCCGCTCTCCTGCAGATTCTAACTGATCAAGAAGGCTGGCGGCTCGCTCAGAGCACAGGGAGGCCTCCTCCGACCGTCCAGCCAATCGGTGGGCCCCAGCCACAAGGGTGTGTGCCATCGCTGCATCAAAGAGCGTATGACGCCCTTTGCTCTGCTCGAGCATCCGAAAAGAGATCACTCCGTGGTGGCTCGCGGGCTCAGGCCTTCTCGCCTTCAAGTATGCGGCCACCAGCAGGGTTTCTCCCCGCAACGCATTCAGCTCGTCGCCGGCGTGCGACCAATGAAACACGGAAGTATGCGCGAGATGAACCAAACGCTCCGCCCCCTCAGGGTCGAGCGATGGACCCTCGATCAGATCCCAAGCCTTGTTGTTGCACTCCACCGCGAAATAGCGGTGGGCCTTGTCCATGTCCAGGTCGGGTTTCGTCATTCCATCAGATTAACCCGGTGGGCACATCTGATGTCGATCCATACCATATTCACATGAACGACACCTTCCATTGGCTCGATGTCGAACGCATCGCGGAAGAACTCGCAGACGCTCACCAAGGCGCACAGCCCTTCTCTGTGAGCTTCAGTGAGCTCCGCGCGATGGTGCAAGAACTCGAGGGTTTCGAAGAGCAAGAGGACCACTCCGTGAACGAACGCATCCTCGAGGCCATCCAGCTTGCGTGGCACAAAGAATTGGAAGATCTGGACGACAACGAGAGCGACTGAGAATCAGTCGATGGTGTCGCCGTTCTCAAGCGTGAGGTCGGCGAGGCGACGGCTCGATCCAGCATTGTTCGAACCTACGCTGACTACGGTCGAGCCGGAAGGCCACCAAAGTCGAGCCGGACGGGTTTCTTCTTCGCTCAGGATTTCGGCATGACCGTCAAAGAAAACGAGAGTCATGGTGTCGTTTGCATGTCGATAAGAAAACTCGGAGGCCGCGGTCGAGAGCACACTCGCACCGGAGGAATTGAACACGTCCATGTTGTAGCGATAGGGATTGCCATTTCCTGTGAACCATGGTCCTAGACCTGGCCCGCGGTTCATAAAGATGTCACCGTAATGCCCATCTTGGTCCCAAGAAAACTCGATCACTCTGCCGTCTGTTCCTGTTTCCGCGAATCGAGAACCTTCCATCACTGCAACCTTGAAAGAAAGCGTTCCGAGTGTAGAAGTACGAAAAACGTGTCCAGACGATGTCACACTCACAGCCTGATCAGCAGGAGGCCCAAACCGGTTGGGATTGATTTCTTGATTGGCGCTCGAGAGTGTGCCCCCGTTACTCTCGGGAACAGCGTCACGCCGAAAGCGATTAAACCGGCTCGTAGCCAGATCCCTGTACTGACTCGGAACAGTCAGCGAGGTGTTATCGAGCTTGTGCATCGTGTACGGCGCTGAGTAAGAATTCTGTGTGATCGGGGTCGTCCGATCATCGCCGGGATAAAAATCGAGCTCGTTGTATTCTGCGTCGTTCGAAGGGCATCTGAACTGATCGTTGAAGATCGTGCGGAGACGACGATCAACATCGTTCTCTCCGCCAAAGAAGTTCCCCAAGATCGGAGACATCCAGTCATACTTCGAAATGGGACGCGTCGGATTTCGCCACGCAGAACTCTCGTTGGGAGTGACAGTCCCCTTCGCAACCGCATTGGCTCCAGACGTGTTCGGGCCTGGAATGTAGTCATCCCATTCTGCGGTGTAAGAGATCATCGCGATCGCGAGCTGACGTTGGTTCGATGAGCATGCCACCGTCTGCGCGACGTCGCGAGCGCGCCCAAGAGCCGGGACCAACAGCCCGATCAGCAGCGCGATAATCGCCACCACAACCAACAACTCGATCAACGTGAACCCACAACGTTTGCGCATCTGCATTACACATCCAGTCTCATTCGGGATCGTCTCAAATCCAAGGCACACACCTCATCATCGTTGAATCGGAGCGATCATAGGATAAGGCCGCGCGATATCGCCTATCCGTATGCCGAGGACCACAAAATAGCCCTTCATTCCAACCCGATGCGTCCGAGATGCTTGCATCTCCATCACAACACGAACCGGCACCACCTATACAGGTAGGTTGCTACTGATATCTGGGGTCATAATAAGGTTATTCACCCATTTTAGTGGGGTTTATACTTATGAGACCATTGAACCAGTCGGCATCTGGGTCATTGGTGTCAATAGTGTGACCGTGCGATCATCTGATTCTCCCTTTGGTGCCGAAGCAGCCGCCAGAAGC
>JBCDAP010000111.1:0-6249 GCA_039185335.1 Planctomycetota bacterium
CCCCCACTTCGACCGGCGCCGCCGCAACCCCCGCCCTGCGCGCCGCCTTCTCGCTGTTTTATTTCATGTACAGCTTCAACGACGAGCAAGAGAAAGAAGGGTTTAAGCGACTCGGCATGCGCTGCGGCATGTCCACAGGCCAAGTCATCGTGGGTGATTGCGGCGCTCCGCCTCGTCTGAATGACTACACCGTCATCGGCGACGCCGTGAACCTCGCGGCTCGTCTCGAATCGGCGGCGAAACAGTTCGGTGCCGAATTCTTGATCACACGCCGCACCATCGATGACGCCGACCCGACGCTCGTAGACCAGATCTACCATCGCCCGCTCGGAAAAATCCGTGTCGTCGGCCAACAAAAAGGCCAGGACATCCACGAGGTCATCGGCTGGAAACACCGATTCGAGACCGATGAACAAGCAGAGATAGAAGAGTTCATTGCGAAGTCCACAGAGGCCGTCGAGCTCTTTATTGCCGGCGAGTACAAACAAAGCCAGTCGATCTGGCAAGACCTTGTCCTCTTCCCACGCGGCACAGCAGGCGCCATCCTCTACGCCGAACGCTGCCAGGAACTGATCGAGTCCGGGGCAAAGGACGAAATGCTTCCGCTGCGAAGCAAGTAGCCGAAGCTTAGCTTTCCGATCCTTCGCGAAGCTTCGCCAAAACCGAGTAGTCCTCGAGCGTCGACGTATCTTGATTGGTGTGTTCTTTCCCAATCGCGATATCGCGGAGAAGGCGGCGCATGATCTTGCCGGACCGTGTTTTTGGGAGCGCATCCGTGAATCGGATCATGTCCGGCTTCGCGATCGCCCCGATGGCTTGCGATACCGTGTTCCGGAGTTGTTCACGAGTCATGTCCGAAGCCTCGGCACCGGGCGACAGCGTAACGAACGCCGCGATGCCAGTTCCCTTGATGTCATGCGGCATCCCGACAACAGCCGCTTCTACAACGCCGTGCGCACCAACCAACGCGCTCTCAACCTCGGCCGTTCCAAGTCGATGCCCCGAAACATTGATGACATCGTCAATCCGTCCGGTGACCCAGAAGTAGCCATCGTCGTCCCGTCTCGCGGCATCGCCGGCCTTGTAGTAGATCTTGCCATCCGGAGTTTTGATATCGCTCCAATAGGTGTGAATGAACCGCTCACGGTCACCAAGCACACCGCGGAGCATGCTGGGCCAGGGCTTGCGAATCGCAAGAAGCCCAGACTCGCCGTGCGGCATCTCATTCCCATGCTCATCCACAATCACCGCATCGATTCCAAGCATCGGCAATGTGCATGACCCAGGCTTCGTCGGCGTGGCTCCGGGAAGCGGCGTGATCATGTGCCCGCCGGTCTCTGTCTGCCACCATGTATCAACGATCGGGCACTTCTCTGAGCCGATCACGCGGTGGTACCAAAGCCACGCCTCTGGATTGATCGGCTCGCCGACAGTACCCAGGATCTGGAGCGAGGAAAGATCATGCTTCTTGGGGTGCTCTTCTCCCCACTTCATGAAGGCCCTGATCGCGGTCGGCGCGGTGTAGAACTGCGTCACCTTGTGGCGCTCGCAGATACCCCAGAAGCGATCTTCTGCAGGGAAATTCGGGGCCCCTTCGTACATCAATGACTGCACGCGGTGCTGAAGAATGCCGTAAAGGATGTACGAGTGCCCTGTGATCCAGCCGATGTCTGCAGTGCACCAGTATACCTGGCCATTCTGATCCGGGATCGTGGCCGAAGTCTCTGGATATGCACGTGCGAGCTCACCTTCACGCTCCGGTATTGTTGCGTTCGGGTTGAGGTTGAAAGTCAGCTTCGATGTCAGATAGGTATACACCGCGTATCCGGCAACCGTGTGCATAATGCCTTTGGGCTTACCCGTCGAGCCCGATGTATACAGGATGAAAGCAGGATCTTCGGAATCGAGCGCCTCGCACGGGCAATGATGGTCCGCCATCACCATGAGGTCACGCCACGAATAGTCACGATCGGCGTGCCAGACAATCTGGTTCATCGTGCGCTTGTAATAAATCACCTTCTTAACTGGACAAGTCTTCGATCCAACACCACCAAGCTCGTTGATCGCCGAATCCACATTCTCCTTCAGCGGAACCACTTTCCCTCGACGCCACGCACCGTCGCACGTGATGACGACAGGTGAATCGGCATCCGCAATACGGTCAGCGATCGCCTGTGCCGAGAAGCCACCGAAGATGACCGAGTGCACTGCCCCGATACGAGCGCACGCAAGGCAAGCAATCGCGAGTTCAGGGATCATGCCCATGTAAATCGTGACAACATCACCCTTCCGCACACCCATCTTCTTCAGAACGTTGGCAAACTTGCTGGTCTCACGCTGTAGGTCCCGAAATGTGAGGACGCGAACTTCCGGTGCACCGGTCGGCCCGATCGGCTCGGCTTCCCAGCGGATCGCGATGTCGTTGCCATGATCGGCCTCAACGTGCCGGTCCACCGCGTTGTAGCACAGATTGATTTTGCCATCGACAAACCAATGAGCATCCGGCTGGTTCCACTCAAGAACATGCGACCAAGGCTCGAACCACGTGAGATCCGAAGCAACCTCGGCCCAGAAGTAATCAGGGTCTTCGATAGAGTGCTTGTGCAGTTGCTGGTACTGATCGAGGGACTCGATATGCCATCGGCCTATGCCAAGAGACTCAGCAGAAGGCGGTTCGTAGGTGCGAGCGTGAGTGCGCTGAGTCTCTGCCGAATCGGTCGGTGCTGACATGCTGAATCCTCTGGTGAAGCTTTCCGAAGAGAGGGTAGGTCATTATGAAAGAATTTGGGACTGTGTGAGGAACTGAAGGGAACACACATGGACAAAAAATAACCGGGCGAGTCAAAGACTCGCCCGGTGAAAGATCATGTTGTGACCCAAAGGGTCAACTGATCATGTCGGAATCGCTCAGGCGCGACGACGACGGAGACCAGCGATACCGGCGAGGCCAGCGAGAGCCGCAGCACCGGGCGTGGGAATACCGGAGCCGACGAAGATGCGGGTACGGGTCTGACCGTTGCCAGCAGCTTCGGAGATCGTGAAGATCTGAAGGGTGCCGTCGAGGACGAGGTCACCAGCACCACCGCGGACTTCTTCGACACCAGAAGTGATGTCGTCGACGCCGTTGTCGGTGCCGTCGGTCACGACCGCAAGGAGGTCAGCGGTGAGGGTACCGGTGTGGTAGATGTCCGCGAGAAGGGCGGCGGAAACGAAACCTTCAGCGAAGGGATCGCTGCTGAGCTCGTTCGCAGCGAAGAGAACGCCTTCAGCGTTGAGAATGCTGGTCTGAGCAGCAACCGTGTCAAACGAGAAGCCGGTGGAACCACCGTTGAAGCCAACGGGGGTAACGGTGATGACGTCGTTGTTCTTCAGAGCACCAACAGCCACGAAGGAGTTCTCGGTGCCGAAGAAGTCGGAGGGGCCGTCGCCGGGATCGTTGAGGGTGCCACCTTCAATGGTCACCGAGCCGGACCAGAGGGACAGGTAGCTCGACTGTGCGGAGGCGAAACCAGCGAGCGAAACAACAGCAGCAGCAGCAGCAAAAGCCTTAATCATTGTGGAAGTCTCCATCTCTACCTCTTGAAACTCTCTCATGGCAGCAGCCCTGTGCTGCTGCTCACGCAATACTGGGGGAAGAGTACTCGGGGAATCAACAGGTGACAAGTGAAAATAAGCATGAACCGAGATTTCTCACTTTTCTAAACCGTAGAGCCTGAAAATGTTAGGGTAACAAAAACAATCTATGACGAATAATGATCGAGCATTGTTCTTGGATCACATGATTGAAACCAAATTCTTGATTTAGGATCCTGAAAGCTCACCAAGATGTATTCATTGACAATTGCCGCCAAAATTCAACAATACGGCGATGAAATCAGCAACATCAACCTGGCCATCCCTATTCACGTCCGCTGGATTCAAGCCGGTCTGCCCAAAGTTCAATAGCACAGCAATAAAATCCGCGACATCAACAATCAGGTCACCATTCCCGTCACCGGCACACTGCGCCACCCCAGGGGTGATCAAAAGCACCGCATCGTAGGTCTCTGTCACCTCGCCTCGGCTGTACGAGATCCGTGTTGTAAGAGTGCGGGCACCAAAGCCAGGCATTCCTGGCAGTGCCTGCGGAAGGACCATGTCGGCATGGAATGTTCCCGCGGCCAATGAATCCGAATCAGAACGAGCGATCCGATCAACCGTGTACGGCGTAGCCGAGTTCCTTCCGGTGACAGATTGTCCTTCTTCGAGCAAACGCTCCAGCTCGTAGGTGCCATCACTCTGACGGTGCCCCTTGATGAGTGCCGTCCGAATGTTCCCTCCCGAGGGCAAGTAACTGGCGACGATGTACACGTTCCCCTGGGCATCTAGGGCTGGAGCTGAGAACATAGTGGCTCCGTCCCATTGGATCGAGCCCACCGTCTGTCCGCCAACACCGTCAAGAACCGAGTCGCCTGTTGCGATCGCGACTTCCCAGACCGGACCTGTCTGTTCGAACCGAGCAATCGCAACGAACTGCCCTGCATCATTCGCTTCGGCGACCGCAGCAGCGGTCAGGATGCCTGAGCTGCCCGCTGAAGGATCGAAGCCGACAGCGACCTGACCAACCGGGCCTCGGAACGATTCCTGACTGAGATACTGATTGAAGCTCGCGTTGTTTGCGAGAGTCCCTCTCACATCGATTGCCGCAGGCAGCACAGCAGCGAGACGGGCTGGAAAGGTAAAGGATCCATTCGTGTCCTGCAGACCAGCCAGATTAATCACATCCGTGCGCCCAGAACTCGACTGACCAAGCGAGGCCAAGATGCCCGCGTTTGCGAGCGTCGTATAACTTGAGATCGAAGGATTCCCACGATGGCTCACTGTCTCATTCGCAAGATGTTCAATTGAGCTGGATCCAGTAGAGAAGCGTGTGAGGCTCGAAAAATCGTACGCGAGCGTGGTCGCTGTAGCGGTTTGTGCCGGCAGATTCAGCGGCGTGAACAGATTCTGGATACTGAGCGTGGTCGCAGCGATATCTGAAGCAACATTGGCGCTGGCGGGTCTCGAAAGCGTGTTGACCGAAGCATCCCGGCTCCCAAGATCCACCGTCGCGATGATGTCACCCGAAACCGCTGTCAGGGCAGTGAGGGCTTGATCATCAGCACGGATCGCGGCGTGACCTGCTGCATTGACAGCCCCGAGCGCCAAGGTTGCGGTGTCGTCCGCACCTGCCGAAGACCGACTGCTCAAAGCCATAACACGTTCGACGTAAACCCTCCCCGGCTGGGCCGCCACGAAGCCAGCTCGAGCAGCAAAGACATTGCTCGCCTCTCGGCCCAAATCCGAAGCTCCCACGACCAGCGAAGCATCGAACATCGAAGGCATGAGCTGCTGCGCGGGAAACAAGTTATTGGAAGGATGTACCCCTTGACCAGCTTCAGTCCAGAACGCGAATGTCTCCGAATTCGAAGACTGAGAGCCGAGGGATGGGCTCATCGCAACGGAACCGAGTAGATGAGTCGAAGCGGTCGGCGAATCAGGATCTACAGAGGCCTTGAGGATCGGCCCAACAAAGAGCGGGGTCCCGAATGAAGACTGCGTCGGAGCGAGATCGACAACATAGTGAAGCCGCTGGCTTCCATACGCTGACAACGCATCGAAAGAGCCCACGGTGCTCGCGACGCTGTCCTGAGCAAAAAGCGACGAAGGAGATGCCAGGGTGATCAGTACAGAACAAGCAATCAACTGGGCCTTGTAATCAATCATGAAGTCTCAACTCTCTCTTCTTACATCAATAAATGGACTGGCTCCCACACTCCGCGCGCAGGATAGATCCCTGAGACAATGTACTCCTCATACAGAGTATGAGGTCAAAGCGGGGATCTGGCTTGAGATTTTTGCCAGAACCTGGTGAGTGTTGAAGTGATCTATCGGATCTCGCTGGTAGCAGCCGGGCCATTGAGCAAATGCGTGATATTCAAACGCTGAATTCTGAGTTTTTGAAGATCTTCCTCATCATTCACCAGTTTGAGTGCTGCATCGATCCGCTGGACGGTTTCATCCGACACGACGCGTTCAGACACCTCACACTGGATATGCCCTAGCAATGCAGGGGCATAGGAAGCGTCACGCCCCAGCGTTTCGGCGTAGTACTGACGAGCTTCTGGGAAATGCCCGAGCTGGTGGTACAGAAGCCCTCGGTTGTATGTCGGGCGTGGGTCGTTTAAGTCAGCCCTAGATGCAATCTCAAAGGCTTCATCTGCCTCGAGG
>JBCDAP010000112.1:0-6228 GCA_039185335.1 Planctomycetota bacterium
GCGGGAAAGCTGCTTGGGGGTCTGAGTTCTCAGACTGTGAGGCGTTTGCATGAGTCGAAGGAGCTGCCGAACTCGATTCTGACTCCCGGCGGGCATATCCGCGTGCTGGAGAGTGAGGTTTTGGCGTATCGAGAGCGGCTGAAGCACTCGCAGCCCTCCATCTGAGCACAGTGCATCTTTCCCCGTGATGGCGGGATAACTCTCGCCATCACATTTCACCCCATTCGAGGTTTTGTTCAGTGGCAAAGACTTGGGACACCAAGGTCGATGTGGTTGCGCCCGCGATCCGCATCAGAGACGAAGAGGGCCGGGTGGTCGGGAGCTACCCCGCACCGAAGTACCTCAACCGCACCGAGTCTGCGGAATTGTGCGGGTTCGGTGACAACAAGAGGCCGGAAGAGAGTTTCGATGAGTTTCGATTCGAAAAGAAGATCCCCGGCGCGAAGGTCGGGAGGCGTGTGCTGTTCCGGACCAGTGATCTCGTCAAGGCGATCGAGCATGAGTTTAGGAGGGAGCCGTCATGAACCTGAACCAGCGTTTGGATTTCCATCGCAAAGGGATGAGGCAAGCAACTGAACTTGCTGAGTATCACGCCGAGCGAGTTGCAGAACTTCTTGGCGTTGCGTTGACACACGAGCCGGTCGTGAAGCTCGGTCAAGGGGAGTACACGACAGAAATCATGCCGAGCGATGTGCTCGGAAACACAGTGGATGTGAAAGCCTGAAAGGAATCAGATGGGACGATTTGAAGATCGATTTTCGAGTGGGACGATCGGGAAGAACGAGGACTGCACCGGCCTGAACATGCCGGGGTCACCGAAAGAAGCGGTCCTCACGATCACCGATGTGAAGATGAAGGGGTTTGAAGACGGCGACGAAAAGCCTGTCCTCTCGTTCGAAGAGACGGACATGGATTTCATCGTTAACGGCACGAACTGGCGCACAATCTCCGAAATCACGGGTTGCCCGGATGATGCGGATTGGCTCGGTCACCAGATCTGCTTGTATCTGCACAAGCTCGATCGACCGTTCCAGGGTCATACGCACGGCGTGCGTGCGAAGGCCGCTCCTGCCCAGGCCGTTGCGCCGACAGCGCCGACGCGTCCGCCCGTGCCTCAGCAGGGTGCAGTCGCGCCGTTGGGCGCGGATGGTGCGAGCAGACTCCTCGGCCGACTCGGCGATTCGAACTCGAGTGTTGAAGAACTGCGCACGCGCCTTGTTGAGGCGGGCGTCGATGAGATGTCGATCGCTGGCGAACTCGAGACTTGGCCGAGACATCACGCGCAATTGATCGTGAACGTGCTTGAAAGCTTAGCTGACCTCCCATTTTGATTGAAAGGACAGATGATGGATCTTGGATTGAAGACAGCAGAAGGTGTTTGCGCCGATTTGGGTCTCCCTGTTGCTTGGCTGAAGCGAGAGTCGAAGGAAGGAAAGATCCCGTACGTCACCATCGGCTCAACGAAGTTCTATGACAGCGGGGTTGTGCGTGAAACGGTGCGCGGCATGGCTGGCGCATCAGAGCCCGCAGAAGAACGCTGCGAGGAGTGTGTGGCGTGAACCCGTTCGATCTCCTCGACTCATTGCGGTCCGTCAATGCCGACACATCTCGAGACGAGTTGCTCGAACTTGTGATGCGCGTTGAAGGTCTGGGCTCGATCGCCAAGGAAGCGAAAGAGCTGAGAGAGTCGGTGATGATCGATTGGATCGAGATCAACGGTGATCTCGTGATGGAGAAGCCCGACGGGCCGGTTCGTTGGTACGTCGGGTCGAAGAAGACCACCAAGGTGAACAGCGTTCCGAACTGCATCGAAGCGCTGCTCATCTCCTTTGGTGGTGATCTCGACAAATTCGCGGGTGTGCTTGCCTCGAACCCCTTCAAGTACGGGGCGTGCCGCGAGCCGCTTGGTGAGCAGTGGGGGAATCACTTCACAGTTTCGGAGGTGCCCGACCTCAAGACCGGCAAGCCGAAAAGAACCGTGCAGCAGATCGACGAGGGTAACCCGCACGTGAGGAGACGGAGAAAGAAATGAGGCGCGTTCCGGTTTCCATCCTGACACTCGATTCGGATCTGCAATGCCGCGCTCAGATGAGCGAGCCTGCGGTCCAGGAGTACGCGCAGGCGTACCGGGATGGGATCACGCTCCCGCCTCCGATCGTGTTCTTCGACACGAAGACGATGTTTGTGGCCGACGGGTTCCACCGGGTTGAGGCTGCGAAGATCGCCGGGATCGAAGAACTCGAGTGTGATGTCCGATCCGGTGTCCGGCGTGACGCGTTGATGTTCGCGCTTGGCGCAAACGCTCAGCACGGGGTGCCTCGAACGATTGCAGACAAGCGATTGGCAGTCGAAAAGATGCTGGATGATCCGAAGTGGGGAGGATTGAGTGATCGGGTCATCGCCGGTCGCTGCAGAGTCAGTCACACCTTCGTCCAAAAAATGAGGAAATCAAGGAGAGAAGGTGTTCAGGGTGGCAACGTTGCCACATTGCAACAAAGCGACCAAACGCAACAGCGAGTGCCGGACGAGCCTGTATCGAATGTTTCTGAAGTTGAGGTGCAGGATGCTCCCCGACTGGACAAAGCCGGCAAGCTCCCGATCCAGCACGAGCAGGTTCGGCAGGCGTTCGATCAGGCCGACGAGATCGAGCGTGCTGTTGCGGTCGCCAAAGAACTGGTCGGGCTGATCGATGGTTTGCAATTCAACCCGTCCGCATCCTATCTCAACCACACCAGGACGATGGCGGACGCGAGCGGTGTCCACACGGCGCTGAAAACAAGTCTCCCGTACGCCGTTTGCCCGACCTGTGGCGGGACGGGCTGCTCCCAGTGCAAGAGCCGGGGGTGGATGAACAAGATGACCTACGAAGTCTTCTCGCCGGATGGGGGTGCTTGATGCTCTCTCTGCGCGACTATCAGCGTGATGCGATCGAGTGTGTCGAGCGCGAACTCTGGGAGGGCGACCGGCCCTCAACGCTGATCACGCTTCCGACAGGCACCGGGAAGACCGTGATTTTCTGCCACCTTGCGGATCGCCACAAGAACGGGCGCGTCTTGATCCTGGCGCATCGAAACGAGTTGATCCAGCAGGCGGCGCAGAAGGTTGAGGCCGTCACCGGGCATCGCCCCGATATCGAGATGGCGGGTCAATGGGCTGATCGGAGCGGGTTCTGGAAGACGAAGGTTGTTGTCGCCTCGGTTCAAACCATGCTGAATCGTGCCGGACGTTTCAATTCCGATGAGTTCGGCCTTCTTGTGGTGGACGAGGCGCATCGCTCGGCGGCGAAGTCGTACCGGAACGTGCTTGAGCACTTCCAGAAGAATCCTGACTGTAAAGTTCTCGGGGTCACGGCCACGCCTCAGCGGCTCGATAAGGTTTCTCTTGGCACCGTGTTCGATTCGTGCTGCTTCCAGTACGGGCTGAAGGACGCGATCGATGACGCGTATTTGGTTCCGATCTGGACTTCAACTGTCACTGTTCAGGGACTGGATCTTTCGGATGTCAGGCGGAACGGTGGCGACTTTGTAGCCAGCGAGATGGGGGAGGTCCTGAAACAGGACGCTGTGTCCTACGAGGTTGCTTCCGCAACTGTCGATATTGTGAAGGACCTTCGCTCGCTGATCTTCTGTGCTTCTGTCTCGCAAGCAGAGGTCATGGTGAAGATCTTGAAGCATTCCTTTAGGGTCGAGGCCGCCTCTGTTAGTGCAAAGACGCACAAGGATGAACGTGCGGGAATCCTTCGCTCGTTCGCGGCGGGCGATATTCAGTTCATGTGCAACGTGGGTGTGCTCACAGAGGGGTATGACGATCCCGGTCTCCGCTGTGTCGTCATGGCTCGGCCTACGCAATCTACCTCTCTGTTTACGCAGTGTCTCGGTCGTGGAACAAGACCGCTCGAAGGCGTGATCCAGAGCGATATGACAAGGGAGCAGCGGCACGAGGCGATCCAGGCATCAGAGAAGAAGGGTGTGGTCGTACTCGACTTTGAGGACAACATCGGTCGGCATCGACTTGTGAACGCGGTCGATGTTCTGGCTGGAAAGATGGATACCTCTGTGATCGATCGCGCGAAGTCGATTATCAAGTCGAGCAAGGGCGGGATGGATGTCGATTCGGCGATCGAACTCTCGCAGAAACAGCTCCAGGAAGAAGCAGAAGCTCGCAAAGAAAGGGAAGAGAAGGAACGGAAGCTGCGTGAACAGATGCGGGTGAAGGCGAACTACACGTTGAGAGAGAACAACCCGTTCGATGTTCTTGATCTGAAGCCTTGGAAGCCTAACGCGTACCGCGACCGTCGCTATCTCGGGAGTGAGCGCGGGATTGAACAGGGCTTGTTGAAGTTTGGCGTGAAGCGGAATGAATTCCAGCCCATGAATCATCGAGAGAAGAAACAGTTGCTCGACACGCTGAAGAAGCGTCGGAACAAGGACATGGCGACGTACGCGCAGATGCGTTTCCTGCGCAAGAACAATGTTCCCGCGAACAACATGAGTAAGTCCGATGCGCAGATATGGATCGGTGAAATACAGCGCAAGAAGAGGGAGAGTGCGTCATGATCAAGCGAGTCAACAAGCAGCGATGCTGCCCGATCTGCGGGAAATCTGATTGGTGCGGCGTTGCAGAGGACGGGTCATTCGCCATCTGCATGCGGGTCATGTCCGATTACCAAACAGAGAACGAGGGCTGGTTGCATCGTCTCGGCGAGGATCAGGCACAGCGGTGGCGTGAATTCGTCATCACACCGAAGCCGAAACCGAACATCAATTGGCACTGGCTCAGCCTCTGGTGCATCAAGCATTGCCCGGAGGAGAAGCTCCAGGAATTCGCCGACGAGCTTGGTGTGACGCAGACTTCATTGCGTGCCCTTCGGGTCGGGTGGCACCCGAAGAAAAAGTGCTGGACGTTCCCGATGGGGAAACCGGTCTCGCCGGCAGGATCGTACGAATTGTGCGGGATGCAGCTCCGTCCTCCGAACGGTGGGCGCAAATTCATGGTGACACACTCGGAGTCTGCGCTGTTCATGGCGTACATGGAGGAGTCGGTTGAGGGGTGGCTCTGTGTGACAGAGGGACCGACCGATACCGCCGCGATACACGGTCTGGGTTTCTCGGTTCTGGGGCGTGCGGGTTCGAAGTCGGCTACGAAACACATCGAACGATACTTCGAGATGCGCCCTTGCTACGGGCGAGAGCCGTCAAAGGTCTGCATCATCGCCGACGCGGACAAGGCAGGCCGGGAGGGCGCGGATCAACTGTATGAGGCGATCCGTAGAAAGGTTGATCGGGTATCGGTGATCGAACCGGTGGGAGCGAAAGACGCGAGGGAGTGGGTGCGCAACGGGTTGACCACTGATCGTTTGTTGCGAGCGATCGAATCACGAAAGGTTGCGGCATGAGGCTTGATAAGAACGTTGATGATCTGATTGGTTATGCGTCGGCAATATCTGGTCTTCCAGAGGATGATTTGGCTTCTCGGAAACAAAACAAAATTTATATGCCGATTCGTAGGGCATTGATGGATGTGCTGAGACATGAAGCAGGCTTCACCCTAGATCGCATTGGTGAATATCTGCATAAGGACTACACGACAATTATTCACAACCTTGGGTGCCCCGACACTGAAGAGCGAAAGAACTATCGCGAGCTGCTCACGAATTACTGGTACGAGCAGTTGGAACTTGATCTCAAAGAATCTATCCGCATCAACAGCGTGGAATAACTCTCTCTCCTCCTCCGCGCCGTCGGTTACGGCTGGCGGCGCGGTTTCGCAGACGAAAGGACAACATATAGATGCTCACCAAACTCACACCAGAACAAGAAGCAAGAATTCCGGAGTGGATCGAAAAGTGGACCGCCGTAGGATTATCGACTGAACCCATTGACATCGAACAAGCAAGATCAGCGATTGCGCAAGAGTACGCGGTTGCGGGGATACGGATGCCCAGCACTGTCACACTTGCGCCCGATCCGCTCACGCTCGCGATTTCTGGGCCAATGTCGTCAGCATTCATTAAAGATGGGGTCAACGTCTGGGCCAACGTCAGGGACAACGTCAGGGACAACGTCTGGGCCAACGTCTGGGCCAACGTCAGGGACAACGTCTGGGCCAACGTCGGGGACAACGTCAGGGACAACGTCGGGGAGAACCTCGGGGACAACGACGGGGACAACGGCTGGGCCAAAGTCAGGGACAACGGCAGGGCCAAAGTCGGGGCCACGGGCGGGGACC
>JBCDAP010000113.1:0-6174 GCA_039185335.1 Planctomycetota bacterium
GCCCGTGTTCATCGCCTGCACCATGTCGAACGCTTCTTCGCCGCGACACTCGCCGACGATCACACGGTCCGGACGCATACGCAGTGCGTTCTTGACCAGATCACGAATCGTGTACGCGCCCTTGCCCTCAACGTTCGGCGGCCTGGTCTCAAGGCTCACCACGTGCTCCTGGATCAGCTGCAGCTCTGCCGCATCCTCGATCGTCACCATGCGTTCTGATTCGGGAATGAAGCTTGAAAGCACGTTGAGCATCGTCGTCTTACCAGAACCCGTGCCACCCGCAACAAGCACGTTCTTCCTGCTCTTCACACAACCCTCGAGCAGCGCAACGGACGCGTTGGAGAGCGAACGCCACTTCACCAGATCCTCGTGCGTGATCTGATGCATCGGGAACCGGCGGATCGTCAGGCAAGGTCCTTTGAGCGCCAAGGGGCGGATGACCGCGTTCACACGCGAGCCATCTTTCAAGCGTGCATCGACCAGCGGGCTCGACATGTCGATACGACGCCCCAGCGGTGCCACGATCCGCTCGATCACCGAGAGCAACTGCTCATCGCCAAGGAACGTGCGGTTCGACTTGATCACACGCCCGGATCGCTCGACGTACACATCGCGCGGACTGACGATCATGATCTCGGAGATGTTGGGCGTATCGAGAAGATCCTGCAAAGGCCCGAGACCAAAGATGATGTCGCACAGACTCTTCTTGAGCATCTGGCTGATGACATAGAACTGAACGTTCGACGGCGTCTCTTCGATCACACCCGTGACCACTTCTGAGAAGTGTTCCTCGATCCGATCGAAGTCGCGATCACCCGCCTCGGGCGTCAACTCGAGTTCCAAGCGCTTGATCACCCGGTTCACGAACTCGAGCACCGCCTCTTCGAGCACCGCGTTCCGCCCGGGAGTTTCTATCTCGGACGTCTGGTCGGCACCTTCCCCACCACGACGACCCATCTCGAACATCAAACGAGTCTGATACGCAATCTCGAGCAGAGATTTGCGAATGCCGGGCGTATCGATAACTCGCTTCTGAAAATCGTGATGCAACAGATCATCAATGATCGTGTCGATCTGCTCGAGGCTGTCCGAAGTCGCCTCAAGCGAAGCGGCGCCGGTGCGACGCAGATCGAGACGCCGCAACACCGCGGAGTGCAGGTCGCGCTGCAACTCATCGACGTCGTCGTCTTCCTTCGTGCGTTTCTCTTTGATCGCGTCGTGCTCGAGGCTGATCGCAAACTCGGCGATGCGGAGCGAGCTGGTGCCCTCTTCCACGGTCACGGTCTGCCCCGGCGCCACCTGATTGCCGTCGGCCACGATCGGCGTCGCGCCGCTGAGCACCGTCAGCTGCCACCCGTCCTCACCTCGATCGATCTGCGCATGTCGACGCGAAACAAACTTCGATGTGCTCAACGCCACGCCGCACGATTCGTCACGACCGATGACAAAGCCCGCGCTACCTTCGTACGCGATCCAGCGAGCGTTCTTTAATGTGTCCTGAACAACAACCCTCACCCGGGAATCTCCTCGTCGAATCTCGATGAGCCTGCCTCTTCACGCGGCGAACGCATGAGGATGGTCAATGGGTTGCTGCCGCCCGCGGTCGCTTCGTTCAGTGTGATTGCCTGCTGCAACGTCACCTCGAGCGTGATGTTGTCCGCCACGCGGAATTCACCGTAACGATCCGGGTCGAGCAGCATGGTCCCGATCTGCAAGCGATTACCCGTCATGTTCCGTCCAACTGCAATGACGCGAACATTCTCGACCACCAACATGCTCTCCCACTCTTCAGCTGTGCCCGAAGCGACCTGCTGCGACATCGCCTGCGCCATCAACTGGTTCATGAACGCGGTCGGATCCGCCTCGGGATCCGCCGTCACAGCAGCCGAGGGATCTTGAGAAGCCTGCTCTTGAGGCTTGGGTCGGCTGACCAGCACATCGACCCGGTCACCCGGAACCAGCAACCCGCCGATCAGCCCCTCCTCGCTCACCGGGACGGTCACCGCACGCATATTCCGAGGAAAATCCATGTCAATGATCGGGCGAATGCTGGAATACATCACGACAGCGCCAGCAAGAATGGGCTGGGTGAGCGTGAGGCCCTCAAGCTCTCCGATGTTGTCAGCCGGGAAGGCCGATCGGGCCGAGCCGGAGTCTGCGGGGACTTCGAGTGTCTCGAGGTCGCGTTCGGTGCTGATCTCCATACCCGCCGGCAGGTCAGCTTTGGCGACGACCACATCGACCATCTGAACGATCTCTTGCTGCTGCCCGCTCGCCTTGCTTCCCATGGTTTGCAGGTAGAAAACCCCGACCAGGGTAGCCACAACCCCGAGCGCAGCGGCGATCAGCAACATCAGTGTGTTCTTGTTCATCTCCGGAGGGCACCTTTCGTTCCACGCTTCTGGTCAACACGAAAACCACACCGACACATTGTCACCGGCAACCCCCTCAAATGAACCGGTCTCTCCAACATACCGAGTTTCTCACCACTTCGGCACCTCTTTCCCTGATATTTCCCACACCTACACTTCACACATGCGCGTCAGCTCCTCTCCTGACTATGTCATCCCGCTGCCGCCACGCCATTCGTTCCCCATGACCAAGTTCTCCATTCTGCGAGATCTCCTCATTCAGCACGCCATTGTGCACCCAAACGACATCATCGAACCCGAACAAGCCCCTTGGAACGATCTAGGCCTGGTGCACACATCCGAATATCTTCGTGCGCTCGAAACAGGCACCATGGCTGAGCAAGCTGTCCGTCGTATGGGCTTTCCCTGGTCGCACGCGCTTGTGCGTCGCTCTCGCCTTGCGGTTCAAGGCACGATCAATGCCTGCCGATTCGCACTTGAAGACGGGATCGGGGGCAACCTCGCCGGCGGAACGCATCATGCGATGCCAGATCACGCCCAAGGATTCTGCGTACTCAACGACGTCGCGATCGCGGTGAAGCTCCTCATCAGGAGCGGCGAGATCAGCCGGGCCCTCATCATCGACCTCGATGTCCACCAGGGCAACGGCACCGCCGCCTGCCTCGCAGACACACCCAGCGCATTCACCTTCTCCATGCACAACGCCAAGAATTTCCCACGCCTCAAAGAACAGTCAACCCGCGATGTCCCCCTTGAGGACAACCTGAATGATGATCGATACCTCTCGATCCTCGAATCCGAGCTGACCCACCTTTACGACCGCGCCTGGAAACACTGCCGCGGGAACCCAGATCTTGTGATCTATCTCGCAGGCGTCGATGTCCTGGCAGGCGATAAATTCGGCAGGCTCGCGCTAACCCCCCAAGGTCTCGCTCAGCGTGATCGCATGACCATCCGATCCGCCCACTCACGCGGCCTCCCCACCGCCCTGTTGCTCTCAGGCGGCTATTCCCCGACACCCGGAGACACCGCGCGAAACCACATGACCCTCTACGCTGAAGCCGCCGCACTCGAATCACCCTCACAAACCAGACCGCAAGAAACTCGGGCTTGATCCCCCAAATTCAGCCCATCGGGCCTCCCTTCCACACCGCCGCTCTCCTCGACTACACTTCTCGTGGTGGACCGCAGCTCGCAGGCTGTGCCTCACACATTCGATCGAACGACTCCCGAGACCCTCAAACAGGATCCCGCCATGGCTAAGCTCTTCTACAACCTTCCAGAAGCCGCCCAGCGCCTGCAAAAATCCGAGGACGATGTCCTCGCCATGGCCCAGAGGGGCGAGATCTCCGAGCTCCGCAACGGCGACGAACTTGTCTTCAAGAAAGACCAGATCGATCTGTTGGCCCCGGATGACGATTCCGAGTCGGACATCGGTGCTTCCCTCTCGCTCGCCGATACCGCGCAACCTGGTGCGGGCGGTGGCGGATCCACGCTTGGCCTCTCGCTCGAGGACACCCAAGGCGGCGCTTCCGCCACCGGGCTTGGCCTCTCGGATACATCGGCGAAGGGTGATTCGGGCGGTGCAACAGGTATGTCCGTCTTCGATGCCGATGAACTCGAAGACGACGATCCGGCCGCCCAAACCCAGATCGAAGATCTCCAGGGCGGGCTTGATGCCGACACGCTCGAATCTTTCGGCTCGGGCTCGGGACTGATGGAGCTGACGCAGGAATCCGACGACACTTCTCTCGGTGCCGATGGGCTGCTGGATGACCTTGGCGGCCCAGCCGACGACCCGGCTTTCGCTGACACCACAGCAGGCGGCGGCGCCCTCTTCGAAGGCGACGACGAGGAAGAAGCTGCTGCGGTTCCTGCCGGCGGAATGGTGGCCGCGGAACCTTACGATGGAGGCGGCTCTGGCCTTACCGGCGGCGCTTCATTGGCGGCATCCATCGTCCTGCTCCTCGGGATCTCGGTCGTCATCATGGCCATGGTCGGCTTTATCCCGATGGACATCGTCGCTGCCGGCGGCGCCATGACCCCCGTCTTTGTCGCGGGCGGCGGGGTTGCCCTTATCGTCGTCCTCGGCGTCCTGGGCCTCGTGCTCGGCAGCAAGGGCTAAGAAACAACGATTCTCAAACTTATCTGAGAGAACCGCTGTGATCACACGATTGCTGTCGCGTTGCTCACGCATCCTCTCTGCCAGCCTCTTGCAACACGGGCCTATCATTCTGTATGCCACCCGAGACCGAAACCATCCGCGTCAACTTCGCTCGGCCCATCCCACTTTTTCCTCTTGATTCTGTTGTGCTCCTTCCGCACGCGGTGACGCGATTGTTCATCTTCGAACCTAGGTATCGGCAGATGGTGGGTGATGTGCTCGATGCTGCTGGACAGATCGCCATGGCCGTGATCGAAGACAACCAGACGAGCCACAATCCGGCGCTCAAGCCCGCGGTGTGTGTTGGCCAACTCGCGCACCACATCCAGAACGATGACGGCACCTACAACATTGTGCTGGCAGGGGTGTGCCGAGCCGAGATTGTCGAGGATCAACCACCAGAAGGCGAGCGGCTCTATCGTCAAGCGATTCTCCGTCCGCTGCGGACCGAGGACGAGCCGAACGAGGAGGAGCTCACCTCGGTGCGTTCGATGCTGCTCCGCGCGATCACCGACGAGCGATTTGGAAAACTCGCGGGCTTGCGAGATCAGCTCGAAGAGATTGAACAGATCCCGACAGCCGCGCTTTTAGAACTTGTCGCTATGTCGGCGGTGTCTATCGCGAGCGATCGCCGTTTCGCTTATCGCATGCTGCGAGAGCCGAGCATCTTCGAACGAGCCTCGATGATCGAGCGCGAGATGGAAGCCCTCGATCGGATCTTCGGTGATGCGCTCCGGCAACGAGACCCGGACGCCCCGCGCGGCATCACGTGGAATTAATGATCTCGTGTTTCGTCATACGAGAGGCGCGATAGGCGCTCGCAACGCTCATCCGGAACGTTTCGATTGCCGGCTCATGCAAACGCCGAACAAGCGCAATCAGTGACCATGTCACGCTCCCAGCGTAATAGCGCCAGATAGAGAGTTTCCCGGCCTCTACCTCAGGGATCGCCGTGTTTCGATCAACAAGCGAGACCGCCATCCCTTCACGAACAAGCTGAGTGACAAGGGGCTTGTGCTCGGTACCGAATTGATGCGTCAGCTCAACCGAGTGTTCTTTGGACAATCGGAGCATCTCTTTGTAGTACGAGCAGTGCGGCGAGGTGAATACCCAAGGCAACCGACTCAAAGATTCCCAATCAGGCGTATCTGCCCACTTGTTCGGAAGAATAATGCACAAGTCAATCTCCATCAGCCGGAGAGCGTCGATTGAACGATCACGAATCGTGCCTTCGTAAAAACCTACATCGAGCTCGATCTTTCGGATCTTGTCCAGAACGATGCCAGAATTGTGATGATCGATTTGGAGTGTCAGACCCGGCATTTCGTGAAGCAGGTTCGAGATAATCAGATCAAGACGAACCATGACACCGGTATCGTTCAGGCCCACATGCAACGAGGACGCGCTCTTATCATTGAGACGACGGGCCAGGTCCACCGTAGAGTCGGCCTGCGCCACTGTTTGTCTCGCTTCGATGAGCAGCTTCTTGCCTGCCTCGGTGAGCTTCATACCGTTCGGAATCCGGTGAAAGAGCTCTAAGCCGAGGCTTTGCTCGAGCGACTTGATCTGCATGCTAACCGCGGGCTGTGTCGCGTGCAGTGTCGCTGCCGCTCGCGTCACGTTGCCGTGCTCGGCAAC
>JBCDAP010000114.1:0-6160 GCA_039185335.1 Planctomycetota bacterium
GCCGCCTCTTGGCGGCATGTGGCGCTTCACGGCGTACGCCTTGAAGAAAGATCCGCCAAGCTTGAGCCACCTGACGTATCTCATGCCAGCAGCGCCGCGTAAGACCCGTCCGAATAAGTCGTCGCTTCTTCCCCTGGACCTCCGGATGGGCTGCGTCGATTCTCTTGCTCGATGGTGAATCCGTGCCAGCGAGCGGCCCAACGAGAGATCTCCTCGTTCTCTTCGTGCGACAGGCTGCACGTGGAGTACAGAATCCGACCGCTGCCCTGTCCGCTGGATCTGTTGAGAAGGCGGACCGCGTCGGCAACGATCTGTCGCTGTGTTGACACGAGGCTTTCCGTTCTGGCGGATGAGAACCGGTACCTCGCCTCGACCCGACGCGCGAGCACGCCAGAGTTCGAGCAAGGGACATCGAGCAAGACCAAATCCGCGCGTCCCGCATGATCAAGCAGCTGTTCGTGTTCTATGACTGTTACCTGATCGTTCTTCGCGAATACCCGCTCGAGGGTGGCGCGTCTGGGCTCATCAATATCTGTTGCGATGATTTGTGCGTTCGGGAACGCTGCGGTGAGTTGGCGGGTCTTGGTGCCAAGTCCTGCGCAGGCATCGATGACAACGCTCGGTGCAAGATTTGTGATGGATTCGACGGCGAGTGAAGATGCCGGGTCTTGAACCCACAAATCTCGACGCTCTTTGAGCAACTTGCTCAACTCTTCGTGAGATCCTGTCCAGACCGCGTGGCCCGGGCTTTGGTGCATTTCCAGTGTTTGGGGCAATTCGTCTTTGGCAAACGCGACGTTGAGGACAACCGGTGGGGTTGCTAGCCCGTGCATTGCCAGGCGGCGCGTCTCCACCATTCCGTGGTCCTTCAGCCATGCGCGAAGCAGTGCGATCGGATGGCTTGTCGTGACCGACAGCCGCTGCAAAGGGTCTTCGGGTAGCACCTCTTCTCTGAGCACCAGCGCAGAGCCATCGCTCATGGGGATCTCGTCGAGGCGATCTGTCGCGGTCGGCCGGAACTCGATGACGCCGTCTTCATCTCGAACAATCAGCTCGTCAAGACGGCGAAGCACTGCATTGACCATCCCTCCCGAACGCTCGCTGACCTCGCGCTTTGCCCACTCCACCGATTCAAAAAGAGCCGCGCGGACCGGCACGCGTTTCAGGATGAGCAGCTGTGCGGCTCCGCTCAACAGGGTTGCTTGGACACCCGGATGCAGGCTGTCCCATTCGGACTTGCTGCCCTTTTCGACCAGGTGCTTGAGTGTGAGGGCTCGTGAGATCACAGCGTCGTAGATGGCTTGCGCGAAGGCGGCATCCCGAGCCTCGAGGTTGTTCAGCCGCATCACATCGAGCGAGAGATCCGGCCAACGCTTCATCTGCTTCGCCAACGCTGTCGTGGCCCGATGTCTCGCGGCATCGCTGGGCTTGCGTTGACTGGTCGGCCTTCCTTGGTCTGGTCCTGGGCGAGAGAAGCGTCCTGCTCCGCGAGGCTCGGCTTCTCTGAAGCCTCCTCGGAGTTTTCCGGGCTTTCCGCCGCCACGCTTTGACGGTTTCCGCGGCTCACCCATGGCAGCACTCCATCTCGCTATCCTCGACCGCCTGATGACCACCATTCGGATCCTGGACGAAACCGATTCTGATCGCGGCTGGAGTTTCCGGGTTGTTGTTGGCCCGCGCGAACTGACCGTGAGTCTTGCCTGGGTTGATTATGACCACCTCTCGCGAGGGGCGATTTCGCCGGCAGCTGTCGTCGAGCGAGCGATGCAAGACATCATCGAGCATGTTCCGGCCGACGACATCGATGACACCTTCGATCTCGCTCGCATCCTCCGCCGTCACCCTGAGATCGAGCGACGCCTGCGCGCCGGTGAGGAATGACCGGAGGTCAGAGCATTGATTCACGAGGCGTCCACCTCTTCGGTGGTCTCTTCTTCGAGGAGTTCCTCTTCAGCATCGCCTCCAGCGGCTTGGTAATTCAGCCGCTCGGCCATCGCGTCGAATGAGAGTGCCGAACGCGCGGGCAGGGCGCTGAGCTTCGCTTGGCTCGAGATCTGATCGACGAAGGTGACCAATCCTGACGGGGTGAACTCGGAAGAAGCCACGCGTGCCTGATACTCCTCTTCGACCAGCGGGCGGTATGCCTCGATCTCGAGGAATACAACGCCGCCGATGTCTTGAGAGGCATACCACACCAGGCGTGCATCAATCGGTGCGGCTTGCACCCCGCCTTCCTGTGTTCCGAGATCGCGGGCGAGGGCGATGACTTGGTCACGGAGTTCGGGAGCGTCGAAGGGCAGATCACCGATCGCCTGACCGAGTTGCCGCATGTTGATGGTTTGAACCTGGATCTGGCTTCTGATCTCGACGCCGCCATCATCCGAGATCCCGCCGAATCCTGCGCTTGTGATGATGGATTCGAGCATCGTGGGGGCATCTTCTTCAAGGCGGCGGTACGACTCGAGGAGACGGACGCCGTTGGCGACCTGGTCTCGCACCTCATCGAGAGACTCGGGAGGGCCCGAGGGACGAGCGGCCTCGATCCGAACCCACCAGCGGTCTCCGCTGGTTTCAAGGAGCGGCCTGGGGTTCAACAACCCGACTTGGCGGGTGGCCAAGTCGCCCTGCAGTTCCTGTACGCGGAGTGCGTAGTCAGGGAATGCACGCTGGTTCGGGCTTCCGGGGTTGAAGAGGCTGAAGCCAAGCCCAGGGATCGCACGCAGGTCCGATTCTGCGAGCCAGTCGCCTGTCCGTTCAACCACTCGTGCCGGCTGAATCGCTTCGATGAGTTCGAGTTCGGCAGAGACGAACGTGTTGACGTCGTTGGTGAGCTCTTCGAGATTGAGCTTCTGCTCTGCCCAATCCTCAGGAAGCGTATAAAACCCGTCCTCATCGCGGTCGCCGGCTATTCCACGGACTTGCTGGATAGCTCTTTCTACGAGTGAACGGACACCGTCCATGATTTCCTCGGCTCGCTCGCTGCGCATTTCCTCTTCGACGGCCGGCTTGGAACGAACAAAGTCGCCCGGGAACCGATTGCGGTTTGCCTGATACCGCGCATTCACATCGATGTCGTTCAGCGTGACCGCGCTGCGGATCGCGTCAACATCGACATGGAGCGCCGATACTTTGACTGCATCTTCCTCGCGGTATCCGAGCCCCAAAGCTTGCTCGCTCGGATCGACTGCCGCGAATTCATCGAAGTGTGCACGGAGCTGCCCGTCGGTTGGCTCGGGCATGGCGTTCATGCGTGAAGTTGCTCTGATGTAGGCCGCCTTGACTGTGGCACGGTCGCTCTGTTCACGGAGGAGGAATTGAATCTCTGGGCCTGAGATGCTCAGGGGTGTATAGAGCGACTCACGGAGACGAAGCACGCCGTGGGCCTTTGCGAGCGCGGAATCGATGGTGGACTGTGGATAACGCCCCTGAATGCTGGAGATCTCGTTGATCAATTCCTCTCGGATCCGAAGCTGGGCGTCGTTTGCATCGACGGGTTGCCCGAGCATCATTCCGATCAGTACGAGATCCTGCGATGCTTTTCCGCTGAGGCGATCGAGCAGGTTCTGGCCGTCGCCGGCACCGCCGACAAGACGGGCCGCATTGGCTTGCTCGCTGAGCATGATCCAGTGATCCAGATTCCGAATACCGAGCAATTCAGAGAGCGGGACCAGCTGTCCTTGCGTTTGCTCGGGCACGAACTCCAGGCTGTTGAGGAGCTGCACCATCTCGGGGAAGACCTGCCCGAACTGCACGATCCTCGGGATATATGCGTATTCCAGCCCCGCGAAGCGGATCTCTTGGAGGACTTGCAGCTCTTGGCGATACTCTCGCTGGACCTCTCCGAGTGTCACCTTGACGGTGCGTCCGTCGATTTCCATGGTGGAATATGTGGACCCTGCGCCGGACTGGCCGAACTGGGAGATCGCTTGAGGCAGCAAGAACGCCACCATCAAGAAGGCGCCACCAATGACAACCAGGTATTTGTTGTACTTGCGAAGTAACTTGAACATCGTCGCTTCACCGCCTCGAAAGGATGGGGCTGGAGGGCAGCAGCGTGGGATTCGAAAGGCTGATCGCCCTTCCGTCCACGCGATCCCTCCGGCGCGAACGGACGAGCGAGGCCACGGCCGCAGAGGGCTTTAGCGGTAGAATTCGACGATGAGGTTGGTGTTGACGTCGAAAGGAACCTGATCGGGCGTTGGGAGAGCCACAACCTTTGCCTTCAGATCGGCTGGGTTGAACTCGAGCCACTCGGGCACGATGTGGCCGACGATCGATTCCATGTTGTCGCGGATCAGCTTCTGGATCTTGGGTCGGAACGAGATCTCGTCGCCGATTTTGATCATGTAGCTGGGGCGGTCGACCTTCTTGCCGTTCACGAGGACATGGCCGTGCGAGACCATCTGGCGGGAGGCCCAGATGGTGCGGACAACGCCGAGCCTGCGGACGGCGTTGTCGAGGCGGAGCTCGAGGAGCTGCAGGAGGACCTCACCGGTGTTGCCTTTGCGGCGGCGAGCTTCGTCCATCGTGCGACGGAACTGCTTCTCGAGGATGTTGTAGTGGAAGCGGAGCTTCTGCTTTTCGTTGAGGCGGATGCCGTAGTCGCGGAGTCGGCGGCCACGATAGCCGTGGATGCCGGGCGGGTTGAGCTGGCGCTTTGCGGTGTGCTTGGGGATGTCAGCAATCGGAACGCCGACGCGACGAGACAGTTTGACCTTGGGGCCGAGATAACGGGCCATATCGAAATCCTTCCGTCAAAGCGTGTTGGGCGGGAGCTTGGCACGCTGTGCTTTGGTGAAGCGACCGTCGGGTGACCGAGACGCCGGCCCCGAACGATCCGGGCATATGTGATGGACTAGTAAAGCCGATGCCATGCTATTGGTCAAGTCCACGGCATTCTCGGGGCGTGCGAAGCAATCTTCTGATCGATTCACTTGATCCGCATGAGACCCGGGATACCTTTGTCGTGCACAGGAGACAACCCGCACAGGTTGGTAACATAAATGTGTCCAATGTTCGGACGCTGCACAGGAGAGTCATAATGCTTGATCGAATGAGTTCGTTCGTGGTCGCTTCGGCGGTTGTTTTTGCTGCTCCGGTTGCTGGTGCTGCCACGATCGATGCCCTTGTCCTTCAAGGCGATCAGTATCTCGATGCCTCGGTTCTCTTTGTTGGCAATGCCGTCATCAACAATTCTGGTCAGTGGGTTGCTTCGACTGATTTCAACGGCCGCAACGATTGGGCCATTCTTGGCAACCTGAGCAGTGGCACGGGTGTGATTGTTGCGAACACATCCGCGACCAACGGCGGGGTCGGTTCAGGTTCGCTCGACCTGAACAACAATGGGGATCTCCTACATTCGCTCACGCCAACGCCTTCGGGCACACCCGGCACTATTCGGCTCAACGGGATTGCGGTTCTGGCTGATGGGGATGCATCGGTTGTTCGCCCCTCAGAAACTGCGCCACGTACGTGGCAGAGCCTCCGCTTTGCGACTTTCTCCAATATTAACGACAGCGGGCAATTCCTCGTCAATGGTTCTGTTTCTCAGATCCCCCGAGAACAATCGTCTCTCTTTTCTGCTAATCAGAGTGGTGGATTCGATGAGCAAGTTCTCGCGGTTCGCGGCGATGCTTTCAATGGTGCAGCGGTTGCCCAATCCGTCACGCTGACTCGTTCGACGGGCCGTGATGGTCAGGCATTGAATAATGCTGGCCAGGTTCTCCAAGCTTGGGGAACTCTGAATGAGTCGGGCTCTGGTCCTGCAACGCTCGCAGTCGTCACACTGGATGGAGCCGTTATCGCGGAGCGGGGGCAGGCTGCTCCGATCGCGGGGACGACTTGGGCTATGAGCCTGAACAATCTCGCGGTTGATCTGAACAACAATGGTGACTGGGCGATCGCTGGTCAGACCAGTGTGATCAATGGCTTCGATCCCCTCGAGCGTGGCACAAACGACGTCATCGTCGTGAACAATGAAGTTCGCTATCAGACCGGCTCACTTTTTACAGCTGAGAACGGTGCCTTTATCGATAGCGATCCTTCGGTGTTCGATACCAATCTTGTCCCCGGTACCGCGACCTTGACCGAGATTCATCACTATCTACGGCTATTGTTCGTCAAACTCGGTACCCAGTACTGCCCGGACTGCCAAGTGCCC
>JBCDAP010000115.1:0-6147 GCA_039185335.1 Planctomycetota bacterium
GAGAATTTCAACATGCTCGGCATACGCTATAAACAAGCCCCTACCATCTCCCTATGGCCAACCTTTCGACACACTTCTTCCACGAGACGCCCGATTCACTCGCGCAGTGGTGTGCCGATCGTCGCCAGCCCGCCTTCCGTGCCAAGCAGATCTTCGAGTGGGTGTACCGCAAGGGTGTGATTGATCCGCTCGCGATGACGAATCTCCCTGGAGGCTTACGCGAGGCGCTCGCGGCTGAGATGTCGTTCCTCACAGGCGAAACCATTGCACATCAGCGGGCGAGCGACGGAACACAGAAGCTTTTGATCGCGTGGGATCGCGAAGGGAAAGACGAAGAGACCTCCCGTTCTCTGCCGATCGCCGGGCAGCCCGTGGCGACGGGTTGGGAAACCGAGTGTGTGATGATTCCTTCGCTCGATGACACCGAGCGTGGGTACCCCAAGCGGCGCACGGCGTGCATCTCTTCGCAGGTTGGCTGCCCGGTCGGCTGCCGGTTCTGTGCATCGGGGTTGGAAGGGCTCGACGGCAACCTCTCGGCGGGACGCATCGTCGAACAGGTCTGGCGGCTCGATCGGATATTGATGGAGCAATGGGAGGATCAGCCGGATGCTCCCGACCGAGGCATCACCAACATCGTCTTCATGGGTATGGGGGAGCCGCTCGCAAACTTTGGCAATGTCGTCCAGGCGGTGCGCACGCTTGTGGCGGATTGGGGGATGAACATCGGCGCCCGCAAGATCACCATCTCAACGGTCGGTATGCACAAAGCGATCGAACGTCTCGCGGACGATCTGGACTTGCCGGTGACGCTCGCCCTCTCGCTGCACGCGCCGAACGACAACCTGCGCCGCGAGCTGATCCCGTGGGCGGAGTTCACGACGATCGAGCAGCTATTCGCCGCGTGCGCTCGATGGTTCGAGAAGACCGGACGAGAGATCACACTCGAATACACACTGCTTGACGACGTGAACGACAGGCCCGAACATGCCCAAGAGCTGGCTGTGGTGGCCAAGAGGCTCCGCGCCAACGTCAACCTCATCCGCTTCAACGAAGTAGATGCGGTCCCCTTCGGCCGCCCCAAAGACCAGCGTGTCCGGGCGTTCCAGACAGCACTTGCGGATCGCGGCGTGAATGTCCATATCCGTGCCTCACGCGGGCGCGACATCGCCGCGGCCTGCGGGCAGCTTCGCCACGAGCAAGCGGCTTCATAACCGCTACGAACGGCACGACCGGACCATCTCTTCACACGAAACACGAAGGCACCCTTGGAGCGCGTGCGCTGGATCGCATGCTTGATCGGTGCTCCCTCGATTTGTGCGGTCTGGGAGTGAAGTTGCAGGTCATCGGTCCGGCGGCCGCCTTGTGCTGGGGCGGCCGCCGTTTCTTTTGTGCCTACCATCATCGCATGCAGACCTTCTCCCCAGCAGATCTCGATCCCGGCCAACGCTACAAGCTCATGAGCGGCTCGATCATCCCCAGACCCATCGGATGGATCAGCACGGTCTCGGCCGACGGAGCAACGAACCTTGCCCCCTACTCGTTCTTCAACGGTGTGTCCGCCAACCCGATGTGCGTGCAGTTCTGCCCCGCGAACAAGTCTGACGGATCGCCTAAGGATTCGCTCGCGAACGCGCTTCCTGAGGACGAGGGGGGAACGGGTGAATTCGTTGCCAACATCGTGAGCGAACACTTGGCGAACCAGATGGCCGCAACGGCCGAGCCGCTGGCACCGGGCGAGAGCGAATTCGCACTGGCCGGGTTAGCAGAGGCGCCGGGCGAAGTTGTGCGTGTGCCCCGGGTCGCTGATGCACTGGTTGCGTTCGAATGCCGAACGATGCAGGTCATCCAACTCGCCCAAGGTCAGCCCGGCGGCGGAAACCTCGTCCTCGGCGAGGTCATAAAGATCCATGTAGCCGACGGCCTGGTCAACGATCGCTTCCACGTCGACACGGACAAACTCGCCGCGGTCGGACGCATCGGCGGGCTCACATACGCTCGGACAATGGATCGGTTCGATCTGCCGACAGGCGCCGCGGCGCTCGACGCCACTGCAACCAGCAACTGAAGAGCTCTGCACGAAACACGCCGGCACAAAGGCTCTGAACGTTTACGAAACGTAGATCACCTTCAACCTTCGTACACGCACCCAGAATTCGCGTTCTCCCAGAGTTCGATCCGAGACAGCACAGGCAAGTCCGGCTTCAAACGATCCCAGATCCAGATCGCGATCCGCTCGGTTGTGGGCTGCTCGAGCCCCTCAACCTCGTTGAGCGTGTGGTGATCGAGCGGATCGATCACGCGTTGTACATGCGACTTGAGCTCGGCAAAGTCGAGCACCCATTGCATGGTCGAATCAAGCGGACCGTCGAGTTCGACACGCAGGCGATAGGTGTGCCCGTGGAGGCGTGCACACTTATGCCCCTCGGGAAGGTGGTTCAGGCGGTGGGCTGCGTCGAAAGTGAACTCACGGAAGATCTTCATCGGACCGTAAGCGTAGGCCCGTTTCAGCGGGTCTGCCCGTCTCCGATGACCACGAAGCGTTGCGTGGTAAGTTCAGCGAGCCCCATCGGGCCATAGGCGTGGAGCTTGGTGGTGGAGATGCCGATCTCCGCACCGAGACCCAGCTGAAAACCATCGTTGAAGCGTGGCGACGCGTTGTGGAGCACGCAGGACGCGTCCACTCGGCTCAGGAAGGCACTTGCTGCCCGTTCATCGTTCGTGACGATCACTTCGGTATGCAACGAACCGAAGCGGTCGATATGCGAGATCGCGCCTTCGAGCGAATCGACGACACGGAGCCCCATGACCAGATCGAGATACTCGGTCCCCCACTCTTCTTCGCCCGCTGCTGTGAACGATCCATCGATCGACATCGCACGCTCATCGGCACGCACCTCGACACCCGCATCGCGGCAAGCTCGGGCAAGACGCGGAACAAATTCGTGAGCGACGGATTCGTGGATCAACGCACACTCGAGGGTGTTGCATGTCGCGGGCGCACTCGTCTTGCCGTTCATAACGATGCCGAGCGCCTGATCAAGATCGGCTTTGGCATCGACATAGGCATGACAAACGCCCTTGAAGTGCTGGATCGTAGGAATGGTTGTGTTCTCATGGACGAAACGGATGAGGGCTTCACCACCACGCGGGATGATGAGATCTATGTGCTTGTCAAGCGTGAGCATGCGTTTCAGCTCCTCGCGATCTCCCGATGTCACCGCCGTGATGGCGGCCGAAGGCAGTTTGTGCTCCTCGAGCACACTCTTGGCGATTTCTGCGAGCAACTCGTTGGATCGAGAAGCTTCCTTGCCGCCCTTCAGGAGACAGGCGTTCCCGGCCTTGAAACACAACGCGAACGCATCGATGGTGACGCCCGGGCGAGCCTCGTAGATCATCGCAATCACGCCGAGCGGCACTCGGACACGCTTGACTTTTAGTCTATTCGGACGCTCGATCTCACTGGTCACCTGGCCGACCGGATCAGGGAGTTGAGCGAGCTCACGCAGCCCAACCGCCAACTGCTCCACACCCTCCTCATTCAGCACAAGGCGTTTCCTTTTCGCCGACGAAATCCCGGCTTCGTCGGCAGCCGACAGATCTTGTTTGTTGATTTCTTGAATACGCGCCTTCTGCTCGAGCAAGCGTTCCGCGAGCGCCAGCAGCAGCTCGTTCTTCTGCTCGGCCGACACACCACGCAGCAGGCGTGAGGCCTCTCTCGCTTCTCGGGCCGCATCTTCGATCGTTGGCATCACCCGGCTCATCGTCGAAGTGTCCTCGCAAGCTGCGGGGTCAAGATCAGCAGGTCATCGCGGTGCACCACCTCATCGGCATAGTGGTACCCGAGCGATACCGCGATGCCCGAGGTCTGCTGCCCTTTGATTGCCAAAACGTCCGCGGTCGCATACGAAACGATCCCTCTGGCAAAGACTTCCCCATCCTGAGAAGCGATCTCGACCACCGATCCACGCACAAACTCGCCTTTGACCTGCGCGATGCCTTTGGGTAACAAGCTCGCGCCCTGGTCGACCAACGCGGCCCTTGCCCCTTCGTCAACAACAAGACGCCCTCGCGTCTTCGCCGCAAGTCCTATCCAGCTCTTCCGAGCGGCAAGCGGTTGGCGACGATCAGGAATGAACCTTGTGCCGACCGCTTCTCCCGAAACGACCCGCGTCACAACATCGGGCTCTTCACCAGAAGCGATCACCATTTCAAATGAGTGAGCGAGCGCGATCGACGCCGCGTCGAGCTTGGTATGCATCCCGCCTGTCCCGGAGGCGCTCGTGTCATCACGAACATGCTCCCGGACATCCTCGGTCTGACGAACCTCTCCGATCAATCGACCTTCCTCGTCAAGCAAGCCCGGTGCGACCGAGAGCACGATGAGCAGGTCCGCCCCGAGCGAAGCGGCAGCAATCGCCGAAAGGCGATCGTTGTCACCCAGACGGATCTCTTCGAAGCTGACGGAATCGTTTTCGTTGAGGATGGGAACAACGCCGTGGTGCTGCAGCGATTCGATCGTGCGTCGAGCGTTCAGGAATCGCTCGCGATGGTCGAGGTCATCCTCCGTAAGCAGGACCTGGGCAATCGTTCGAGATGTAAAGGCGTGCGCCCAGGCATTCATCAGCTTGGTTTGCCCTACAGCAGCCGCCGTTTGTCGCTCGATGATGGCCTCGGGCATCGCATCGAGAGAGAGCCCTGCGAGCCCCGCCGCGATCGCTCCCGACGTGACCAAGGTGACCCGATGCCCGGCCTCAATCAACATACTGATCTGCCGGGCGATGGAAGCAAGCCGATCTTCCGAGACCGCCAAACCGGGCGCAATCACAGAACTGCCGACTTTCACAACAATACGCCGCGATGTACTGCCAGATAAATCGTTCACGCTATGCCCCGAATACTTCTGCAAGCGACCGGATCAAACCTCGGCTTCCGATCCAGCTCCGGATCGCAGCGATAAACCAGATCAACATCGCCACCGCGCCTACACCCGCGATAATTTTGAAATTCCGAGAATCACCCGTTAACGCCACAGCCGTGGTCCCGAGTGCGACAAGCAACAACGCCCCGGAAGCGACCACATAAGCTCCGCTTCCTCTCGATCGATAAACCGGACTCGAAAGAGGAAGTTCAGACTTCGCCTCGCTCTGAGCATCATCAGAGAGCGAATCGGCTCGCCCTTGCTTTCCGGCCCGCCTGGGTTCGGCCACAATTTTCTTCGACTCGATTCCCGCCGCGGACTTGAAGTCCGGGTCCGGAACAGCCCGGCTGATCGCCCGATACCAATCCGCATCAGCCTGATCGACTTCATCCGGAACTAACTCCGGCATCTTGAGACGTGCGCCGCAAGTACAAAGGAAAGTCTCCCCGATCTGCTTGCGAACCCAGACATGTCGCCGTCCGCAACTCCGACACAAGAACGACTTGTCTGCCTCGTCCGGAGTATCCGCAGCCACCCGCAACACATCAGAAGACTCGCGAACCGAATCCGGTACGCGCGCAGCATGTGTCCGCGAAGGCAAGATCAGATTCTCACGCTTCGACTCCTCTGCAGACTTTTCTTCCGAGGGTCCGCTCAAAGCCCGTTCAGCAGCATCACGAACGATCGCCATGTCACCAAGGCGACGATCGCGATCTTTTATCAATGAGCGTCGCAGCAACCCAACAAACTCGTCAGAAATCCCCTCCGGAAGAATCGCCCAGTTGGGCTCCTTCGTGAGAGTGGCGCTGAGAACACGCTTTTTGTCAGGACCCTGAAAAGCACGCTGCCCGGTGAGCATCTCGTAAGCAAGACATGCAAAGGAGAAGAGGTCAGTACGGGCGTCCATCTCATCGCCACAGATCTGCTCCGGGCTCATGTACCCCGCCGTCCCGACGAGCATGTTGACTTCGGTCGCAAACGTCGCCGTGTCGTCGTTCAATGCTTCGGAAGCCGCGTCCGCAGGATCGAGCAGCTTGGCCAGCCCAAAGTCCAGAAGACGAGGATGACCGTTGCGATCAATCATGACATTGTTGGGCTTGATGTCACGGTGAATGATGCCCGTGGCATGAGCACTCGCAATCGCGTCGGCTAATGTTGTGATCACACGCAACGCAACGGCCGGCTCCATCGCTCCGCGACGCAAGACCTCCCGGAGTGTCTCCCCCGGA
>JBCDAP010000116.1:0-6136 GCA_039185335.1 Planctomycetota bacterium
AGCTCGTGATTTCGTACTTTGATGCACAACACTTTGATCTGCTGATGGAAAAATTAGGTTTTATCTACGACAGTTGACGAACGAAAGTTTACTTGCTAAAGATAAACTTTCTTGCCACCTTCGATAGTTGAAGTTATTGTAGGTTCTTCTATCGAAGCAAACTGTTGTTTTTTAGGATCTGTATCCTGTTGCAAAGAAAGCCCCGCAGTTCAAAGCCGATTCCTTTATAAAATAATCATGATCGCCTTCATTGTTTCGTTCTGTCACGTTTTAGGAACGAATACAACGAAGAGCACATCGGAGTTCTTTTCTTTATGACCGCCGCCGCCCTTGATAAATTGAGCATTGAAGACCTTCAAACCGAACTCCGCAAGCGGGAGAGGCGTGTTCGTACGCTCCATCGCAAGCGCGAACGCCTTATGGAGCAGGTGGCGGAGATTGATGCAGAGATCGCTGATCTCGGCGGAACTGCTTCTGGAGCGGTGATCCCTCCCGGTCGGAAGCGTCCTCGGAACGATGCGAACCTCGCCGATGCACTCGTTGGCGTGCTTCATAACTAGACGATGTCGGTCACTGATGCTGCGCATGCGGTTCAACAAGCCGGCTACGCCACCACCAGCGATAACTTCCGCACGATCGTGAACCAAACGCTTCTCAAAGACAAGCGTTTCAAGCGCGTCGCTCGTGGTCAGTACACCGCCACTTCCTCCGGCAAGTCGAAGACCAAATCAAACAAGAAGCGGACTCGTAGACGTCGTAGCTAATCCGAGTTCTGCTTGCTCTTTGTGTTAGCGCCAAGCTCCATCGCGAGGCGTATAAACAAGACCCCAGAGAACGCTGTCCCAGCAGCAGAAATATAGAACAACATCGGCCCGATGGGCGGAAGCTCCGGCAAAGATGGTGTCAGCGCGATTCCTGTATACAAGAACGCGCCCACGATCGGAGCTCCTGCGCCTCGGATACCCGTCAACGTTGTATGGATGCCCATGTAAACGTTCGCGAGTTCTCGCGAGGCGAAGTCATGATGCCCAAGGTTCCAAGCGAGCATCCCGCCGGCCATGGCGAGACCACGAACCGCCTGCGCGGCATAAACCAACTGGATGATCTGCATCGTGAATCCGAGCGCGAGCAAAAGATTCGTCAGCACGAGTATCCATGTGTGCATCGAACGGAAACGAACGATGTGCATCCCATCAATCATGCGCGCCCAGAGCGGCAACGTCACCACAGGAACAATCATCGGGATCGCTTGTGTGAGCAGGAGCGACTCGGTGTAATCACGCTGGAAGACATCCTTGAGCGCCACAACCACCATCGGGATCGCGGCAAGGTTCGAGACACCCAGGATGTATTGAGCGGTCATGTACCTGCGATAATCGCGATCTGAACGGAGCACAGCGATCATCGCGCGAGGGCCGGGTGATCCTGACTCGCTGGTTGTCTTTCGCTCCGCCGAAATTTGCCCTGCTCCGCCTCGCCAGCGGATGCGTGAGAACAGCGCGGCACCGATCATGCCTGCGACTGCCGCCATGAGGAACACGGGACGGTAAGCGTGATCGCCTTCACCCAAGATTGGATCGAGCATCGTGCTGAGCCATGCGCCAATCTGCTGGAGCGTGGTGAGTGTGCTTTGCGGGTTTTCCGGCGGATGGGTTGCATCCATCATCAGCCCGATGAACACCGCAGAAACAGAGACCACCGCCGACACCATCATGGCGATCCGGCTCGCCACACGTGCACGGATCGGCCCAGCGTAATTGGCCCCCCAAAGATCCGCGCGTGCGGTCACGATCCCTGCCATCAAGATGCGCGCCATCAGAGCGAATCCCGCAACAATCCACGGCGAGAAAGGGGCAAGGGACGAATCGCTCGTTGGGAAGGGCACGATCGCGATCGACGCCGCGCATGCCACAACACCCAACTGCAGGATGCTCGTAAATCGAACACGATCGCGCCCGTGCAGAAGCGAAGACCAGAGAAACCCCGTGAAATTCGCCATCGCGGTTGAAGCACCAAGGATGGCAACCACCAAAGGCGAAGCATCGAACGCGATGGCCACCAGCACGCCTAGGATGTTGCCTTCGACACACGCAACGGCCAAGGGAAACAGCAGCGCTGCTCTGAGCTCCCAGCGGAAATTCCGCCGAGCCATGTTCGTCATGCCCTCAGGCATCAAGAGCTTCGCGAGCGAAAGGGGGGTGGGCATCTCAAGGCAACCTAGGACACCCGCACGCAACCGGCAACGGAATCACTCTCGAAAACACGATGTAACTTGAAACGTTACAAAAACGTTTTCAACGAAACCCGGTCTGCACAATCTGTACTTGCAATCGATCACGAAAGCGAAAGCGGATGATCAGTACCCAATCGGACCAGGCTGCAGCGAGGAAGGCTTCTCAAGGTGGAAGAGGCGAGCCGCGTCGTTATGGAAGGCACGGAGATCGGTATCCGCCACGACAGTTTCGCGGTTTTGGATTTGCCACTTTGTTTCTGCTGTGGACATGAGCTGTGGCGTGGGCTGACGACGGAACTGGGCCAGTTCCGAATCGCCGTAATTGCATCCGGTCAACGCAAACGCTGGAGCAAGAAGGGTCAAAGAGATGGCAATGATTCGGCAGGTGGACATAACTGGGCTCCGTGTTGACGGATCGGGCACTGATCCGGGTTTATGGTTGTAGCCGACGGTCCTCGAGGCGTCAATGAGAGATTTGGTGGTCAAAGGAGACCGGTTTCGGTCACCAGATGCTGTCAGAGCGAGATCGGCGGTAGAATGCATGTGGCCGCTCTCAGGAGCGTCCGCGATCGCTTGATCGATGCACCGACCTTTTCCGAACCCCAGGGAGCCTGGGATGCTCGGACGATGGGCAAGCCGTCAAAGAGCGGAAGTCCGGGATCTGGGCCACGGCACCCACCTTCACGGATATGGGGTACGGCGCATCCAATCGAGCGGCCGGACGCTCCGAGCGGCTTTTTTTGACATCATGCGATCCGCGACCGATCTGGTTGGATAGGGTTTGGGTACACGAACCCGAGCAGAAGAGGTGGGGGCACCCATGACGGCGAGCGAGACCAAACGGGCGGTCACAGAAGACGCGATTCAGCAGATCATCCAATCGGTGTGCGATGAAAAGCTGATCTGTCAGCTCGGCGAAACGCGCTTGCCCGACCGGGCCAAAATCGCGGATCTGAAATCCAAACTCCGCCGGCTGCTCTTCCCCGGTTTCTTTGGTGAACGCGAACTCACCCAGGAAGAGATCCCAACCCGCGTTCGAGCGTTGATCGAAGAATCTGCCGAGGCTCTCCATACGCAGATTTTGGCTGTTCTTCGCTACGCCCACGAGCTCGGGCTCGACGTCGTTGCGGGTGAGAACCCCGATGATGATGACACGCTTGCCGCTCGATTGACCCAGCGGTTCTTTGATGAGCTGGCCGAGCTACGCCGTATGATCGCGCTCGATGTGCAAGCCGCGTACGACGGCGACCCGGCCGCCGAGCACACCGATGAGATCGTGCTGTGCTATCCGGGGATCTCCGCGATCTGCTCGCACCGGATCGCGCATGCTTTGTACCGGATGGGTGTGCCGCTGCTGCCGCGCATTGTTCAGGAGTTGGCCCACTCCGAAACCGGGATCGACATTCACCCCGGCTGCACGATCGGTGAATCTTTCTTCATCGATCACGGCGGCGCCGTCGTCATCGGTGAAACGGCGATCATCGGGAACGAGGTCCGCATGTATCAGGGCGTGACGCTCGGCGCGAAGAGCTTCGAGGCGGACGAACGAGGTCGCCTTGTGCGGTCGAAGAAGAAGCGTCATCCGACGATCGGCGATCGTGTCACGATCTATGCCGGTGCGATTATTTTGGGCGGTGACACAGTGATCGGCGATGACTGCGTGGTGTCCGGTTCGGTGTTCATCACCGAAAGCGTGCCGGCGGGGCACATCGTGCGCCACCCCAAGCCCGAACTGGTGCTGCGACAGTCGGATGGAGATCGCGGACAAGGACGCGTAGAGACGGAAGCGGGGGGTTAAACGAAGAACCGCGCTGTCTCTCGCATGACGCGATTTCTCGTTTGAGACTTATCTCGCGTGTTTTTCTGTCCGATATCCCCTGAATGAACGTGCGTGTTCGCAGAGCGGTCTTTGCGCTGGCTCCTCTTCTCTTGTTCTCCGGTGGGTGCGAGGAAAAGAAGACGGGCCCGCAGTCTCAGTCGATGACCCAGGTCTACGACAGTCTGGTGAACGATCTTCTTGAGGGGATGGAGCTGGATCCACAGACGATGATCCGTGCGCGCATGTACGACCGCACCTCGGGCAAGCTGCTCGATATCCAGATCGAGCGTGACGGCGTGATGACCAGCGCCGCCTCCATGCAGATCGAGATCGACCCCGGAAAGGACACTGTGCGACTCCACGCGGTCGACCTGATCACGGCCGACCCTGATTCGGGTGTGCTGATCGAGGAAGACGAATGGATCAGTCCGGCGGTGGACATTGGGATCGACATCACCACGAGTTGAATCGCATATCACGGTTCGTGCCCGCCGACACGGGGTGATGCGCCTACCCTTGGCGCATGTCCCTCACGAAAGATCAGGTGACCGAGGCGTTGCGTCTCATCCGTGATGCCGAGACCGGTCGGAACATTGTCGAGAACGGGCAGGTCCAGATGGTTGCTGCGTGTGATGATTACATCGCGGTGACGTTGGTGGCTCCCGAGAGCCGGGAAACGCGGACCGGTTTACAACGTGTGATCGAACAGGCGGTGAACAAAGCGTCCGAGACCACAGGCGAGCCGCTGCCGAAGCAGATCAATGTCGCGTTTGTGGCACCAACGTCCGTGGGAGCGGTCGACATGGTGAACCAGCCCAAGGATGTGCCATTGAAACAGGCTTCCTCGACGCCTTCGGTTTCGTCGGGCGAGGTCCGTGCAGGCGACATGGGCGAGGACGGGATGAAGGTTCGCCATGTTGTCGCGGTCGGTGCCGGCAAGGGAGGCGTGGGCAAGTCGACCGTTTCGGTGAATCTCGCGGTCGCGCTCGCGCGGGAAGGCCATCGTGTTGGCCTGCTCGACGCCGACATCTACGGCCCGTCCCTGCCCACGATGCTGGGCCTCGCGGATCAAGAGGTCATGCTCGAAGGAAAGATGATCCAACCCTTCCCGGTCGCGGGGTTGCGTGCCATGACGATCGGCAAGCTGGTCGATCCCGAGAAGCCCTTGCTCTGGCGAGGCCCGATGGCTCACGGTGCTTTTAAGCAGTTGACCGAACAGACCGCTTGGGGCGAGCTCGATTATCTGGTGATCGATCTTCCGCCCGGCACGGGTGATGTGCCGCTCTCGATGAGCCAGATGCTGACGTTGTCGGGCGCGGTCGTGGTGTGCACGCCGCAGCGGGTGGCGCAGGATGACGCAGTCCGAGCGGTCCGCATGTTCCAGCAGCTGAAGATCCCTGTGCTCGGCATCGTCGAGAACATGAGCTACTTCATCGGCGACGACGGCAAGGAGTACGACATCTTCGGGCGCGGCGGGGCCGAACTGATGGCGCAACGCCTGGGCCTGCCTTTCCTGGGTGGCGTGCCGATCAACATGAAACTCCGTGAACATTCCGACAACGGCACGCCCGTGCTGAACTTCACCGACGGGGGCGAGCAGCTCTCCACATCACTGGAACGCTTGTCACGAAACATCGAGAACGAAGTGGCGTTGCAGGCGATGAAGATGGATAGCGAGAAGCCAACGTTGCGGGTGAGTTGATTCATCCTTGGAAACGTTTTTGCTCGCGCCTTAAAGCCAAGATTCGGTTGAAGAACCGAATGAGCAGCACAGCAAACCAAACAACCGCTACTAGGCTCAGCATGTAAGAGAAATGGACAAACAGGAATCCCCCAGGGATTGCGAACCAAAGATCACGCGGGACGAATAAGTACACATCTCCGAGAGCGCTGAATCCAAAGAGAGAAGCCGCGATAATCGAACCAATCCGGAGTTTGTTGTCTGGGATTCTGCGAGCAAACACACGCAGATGCATGAGCAATGCAATCACACTCATCGTGGAAAGCAAAGACACGTACTTATAAGTGTCTCCCAAAGAAGGAGAGATTGCGTCTGGATAGGAAATGCGAAAAAAGATATCCGC
>JBCDAP010000117.1:0-6135 GCA_039185335.1 Planctomycetota bacterium
GTAGTACTCCTTCTCGATCTCCACACCTGCTGCGATCAGCAGCTTTGAAACCTCAAGCCCTTCGGGCCCGGTTTGCACAGAAACCATCTTGTTGCTGAGCATGAACCGAGCCGCTTCTTCGGCTTCTTCGGGCGAATGCACAAGCTTGACGAACCCTGCTTTGCCGCGTCCGCCCGCATGGACTTGCGCCTTTACGACTGCCAATCCGCCATCGCCGAGCCCGGCATCGTTGACCACCTGCTTGTACGTCGTTGCTGCGAGTTCGACGTTGTCGATCACTCGCCCCGCAGGAACAGGAATGCCGGCGTCGGCGAGCAGGTCACGTGCTTGGTACTCATAAACCTTCATAGATCTGGCTCCGCGGTCGAAGTGGGAGGTACTTGCAGCGTGGACATCCCTGCCACGCGGTGCGGAGTGTAACCCGAGCCAGGCTTGTGGTCGAAATCGGCATGAAACAAGCCCATGGATTGAGATCCATGGGCTTTGACATCAACTCAATACAAGTGTTCTGAGGCTTACTTGTCTGCCGTGTTCAGGGTACGCCCGATGCGGCGTTTACGGTTCATCATCTTCCGCCCGTTCTTGGTCCGCATGCGAGCGCGGAATCCGATCGAACGCTTTCTCTTGATTCGGCTGGTACGACGCGGGTAATGCATCAGAGCGCTCCCGTAGGCAGGCAAGGAAGGTGATTCGGAACCCCAGTTCGAGGACGGACCTTTCTGGGAAGGGGAAGAGTGTACCCATGAAGGTTGGATATCGCCACTCCAGACTCAACTTCTTGTGCACGCCTTTCTGGATTCATGTTGGCTCTCCAACAATCCGAAAGTACTCTGGAATTGGTTCGCATCGTGTGAGCCAATCTGTTTCTGGGCCGCGCCGGCCAACCCTCCGTTGAACCCAAACATTTCCCTTCTGGGTGATTTGGGCTCGAAACGGGGGCTTGCCCCTCGCGTCCTCAATCCAGACCCCGAAGTCGCACACCTCGGGGTGTTGTGTGAGGCTTCACTATGGTCCCGAATGAGTACCTGGACCGTGCCGAGGAAATCATCGGTCACCAATTCGCTGATCGATCGTTGCTCATCCAGGCATTAACGCACGCTTCGATTGCCGATTCTCGCCTGGAATCAAACGAGCGTCTCGAGTTCTTGGGCGATGCGGCTCTCGGCATGGTCGTCTGCGAGGATCTATACCACCGATTCCCGGATCTCCTCGAGGGCGATCTCACCAAGATCAAATCGACAGTTGTGTCACGCCGAATGTGCGCCGCGATCGCCTCGAATCTTGGGCTCGACAAACTCATCGCCCTTGGAAAGGGGATGAAAACGCGGAACAATCTGCCTTCTTCGCTGGCGGCTGCGGTGCTCGAATCGATTGTCGGCGCGATCTACTGCGAGAAAGGGCTCGACGGAGCTCGAGACTTCCTGTTGCCGCTTCTTGAAGAGCACATCGAGCAAGCGCACGAATCGGGGCATCAGCAGAACTTCAAATCGGTCTTGCAGCAGCACGCTCAGAACGAACTCGAACTCCAGCCGATGTACGTCATGCTCGATGAGAAGGGACCTGACCATCAGAAGGCTTTCGAGATCTGTGTTGAGCTCGGCGGAGAGCGATTCGAATCGCGATGGGCGAATTCGAAGAAGCAGGCCGAACAAGACGCAGCTCTCGCGGCCCTAGAGGCCATGGGGGTGATCCAGCACGATCCGAATGGGAATGCCGTCGTGGTCAATCAGGGTGAGGAGGAGGCCCGATAACCCGAATCAAAGTATTTGATCGGCGGCCTTGCAATTTTATGCAACAAATGCATAAAATTGCAAGTCATGTCGCGCCAGGCTCGTCACAACCTGATCCGTGAGCTCCTTTCCGCCGGTCCGGCGTCGAGCCAGGAGGATCTGCGCGCGGAACTCGCCTCACGCGGGTTTTCGGTGACACAAGCAACGCTTTCTCGAGATCTCGCTGTGCTCGACGCGGCCAAGACCTCGGCGGGGTACACAATCCCGAGCTCACAATCTGAGCATACGAATGGTGCTTTGGGCGCGCTTCCCCGCGCCGCGAAGGAGCACCTGCTTTCTGCTGAGCCTGCTGCCACCACCGCGGTTCTGCGTACTCCGCCGGGACATGCGCAGGCGCTTGCGATCGAGCTCGATCGGACGCCTCCTGCAGGAGTCGTGGGGACGCTGGCGGGAGACGACACGATTTTTTTGGCATGCCATACTGCCGATGATGCGGTGCGCACGTGCGCGCACCTCCTCGAACTTGCTGGACGGATTCAATCATGAGCGCGACCAATGGAAGCAGTGCAAAGATCCGTGCCGTGGTGATCGGTGCGTCGGGCTACTCAGGAGCCGAGGCGATTGATCTGTTGCTTGGGCACCCGGACGCCGAGCTCGTTGGTGTCTTTGGATCGGCCTCGCGTCAGGGCGAGCCCATCGCTGAGATTTTTCCGCGATTCCGTGAGCGTACGGATCTAGCGATCCAACCAACGAGCATCGATGCGGTTCATGCTTTGGATGTGGATGCAGTTTTTTTGGCAACACCGCACGAAGCGAGCGCGAGCTTGGCGCCGGAGTTGCTTGGGCTTGGCGTGACCGTGCTTGACATATCGGGTGCGTTCCGTATTACAAATCCTCAATCGCACAAAGCCGCGTATTCGTTCGATCGTGATGAAGAGATTACCCGTACGGCTGCGTATGGCTTGCCCGAGCATCATCGAGATGAGATTTCGGAAGCGCAGCTGGTCGCCTGTCCTGGGTGTTATCCGACAAGTGTGATCCTGCCTGTGAAGCCACTGGTTGAGGCGGGGTTGCTGGATGTTGGGCAACCGGTGATCGCGGATTGCATCTCGGGGACATCAGGTGCTGGGAGGTCGGCGAATGTTGCCACTTTGCTGTCTGAAGTGTCGGTTCATGCTTACAAGGTTGGAGCGCACCGTCATGAGCCGGAGATGATCGAGCATGTTGGGGTGGACGTAATGTTCACCCCGCATCTTGGGTGCTATGACCGTGGAATCTCTTCGACCATGCACGCGAAGCTTTGTGATGGTGTGGACGAGGCGCAGATCCGGGCAGTTCTCGAAGAGGTTTACGAACAATCACCTTTCGTACGTGTGCTTCCGGCTGGTGTGACGCCGACGATTCGCGACGTTGTGCGCACGAATCTGTGCGACATCGCGGTGTTTGCCGATGCATCTCGGGGGCGTGTCATTCTCTTGTCTGCCCTGGACAATCTGGTGAAAGGGGCAGCAGGGCAGGCGGTGCAGTGTTTCAATCTTTGCTTTGGTTTGCCCGAGACGGCCGGCTTGGTGCCGAGCGTTGCACGGGGATCGGCGGTGCCCGCGTGAGTGTCACCGTGATCAAAGTCGGTGGTGCGGCGGTCGATCGAGCACACGAGGTGCCGCAGCTGTGGCAAGGCCTTGTTCGATTGCACCAGGCACAGCGAATCGTGATTGTGCACGGCGGTGGTGGTGCGGTCGATGAGCTCTTTGGAATGCTCGGTATCCCTGTTGAGAAGCAGCGTGGGATTCGTGTTACACCTGCTGAACACGTTGGCCATGTCGTTTCGGTGCTTGCCGGGTCGGTTTCAGCCGAGCTCTGTGGCGCAATCAACCGTGCAGCAGAGCAAACGCTTGCGGTTGGGATGACAGTCACGTCCGCGGGTTTGGTGTGTGAGCTAGATGATTCATATGGCTTTGATGTAGGGCGGGTTGGTCGTGTGGCGAATGATGCTGGAGAAGCGAAGGCCCTGCATGCATTGCTGGATACAGAGCTGTTGCCTGTCATCGCGTGCGTCGGGCTTGACAGAGACGGCTTGGCGTTGAACATCAATGGCGACGATGCTGCGGCTAGTGTGGCTGGTACGATTCGTGCTGATCGGCTCGTGCTTCTCACGGATGTTGCGGGGATACTTGACGCCGATGGCATGATCCTTGATGAAGTGAGAGAGACGCGCATAACGCAACTGATTGAGGATGGAACGATTCACGGAGGCATGATTCCAAAGGTGCGAGCGGCGATGACGGCGTCTGCCGCAGCGCGGGCACCGGTTGTCATTGCTTCCTGGAAGGACCCGGATGTCTTTGATGCGATCGCTCAAGGGCGTCGCGTTGGGACCATAATTCATTCACCGATTTCGCAGAAGAGCACACCATGAGCACGCCGATCGCCACAGTACCGAATGATTTGCTAAGCCTCGGCGATTGGTCGAAGGATGCTGTTGCGCAGGTTCTGGAGCGTGCTGCATCGATCAAGGCTTCGCCGAACGAGTATGCGACGTCGCTCGAGGGTCTGCATGCAGTGATGGTCTTTGAGAAGCCGTCGCTTCGGACAAGGCTTTCGTTTGAAATCGGCATCGCCAAGATGGGCGGAAAGACGCTTTTCTATGACACCGGAGGTGAACAGCTCGGTCAGCGTGAGACCGTTCATGATTATGCGAAGGTCATCGAGCGTTACGCCGACTGTGTGATCGCACGTGTTTTCTCGCAGGAGGCGTTGAAGGAGTTCGCGGATGTCTCGCAGGTGCCGGTTGTTAATGCGTTGTCTGATTTGTATCACCCTTGCCAAGCCCTGGCGGACATGCTGACGCTTCGCGAATGGTGTGCACAGAATCGCTTTGGAGTCAACGAGTTGAGGGTGTGCTATGTTGGTGAAGGGAACAATGTTGCTCATTCGTTGATGCTGGTGTGCGCGAAGATGGGCGTGCCGGAGTTCACATGGATTGGTCCGAGGGGGTATGAACCTAACGCTGCGGTAACGGATTTGTGCGAACGGGATGGCATGAGCGTGAAACAGTCGCAAGACCTAGCGGCATCGGCAGGGTCTCATGCGATTTACACGGATGCATGGATCAGCATGGGCGACGAACATAAGGCTGAGATGCAGCGTGCTTCATTCCGGCCTTACACGGTCGATGCGAAGGTTATGAGTTCTGCGGCCGATGGAGCAGTCTTTATGCACTGTTTGCCAGCGCACCGGGGTGAAGAAGTCACGGACGAAGTGATCGATTCGAAAGCATCACTCGTTTTTGATCAGGCAGAGAATCGGATGTGGGCCCAGAACGGGCTCTTGGTTGAGATGATGAGTCGGTAATACAAAGCAAGGTTATTTAGAAGAGGAAGCAAAGTATGCCCCCCAAGCCCGAATCGGTAAACAAGGTTGTGTTGGCTTATTCCGGTGGTCTGGACACCTCCGCGATCGTGCCGTGGTTGAAAGAGAACTACGACTGTGAGGTGGTGTGCTATGCCGCGAATGTTGGTCAGGGTGATGAGGAGCTTGAAGGGATCGAGGAGAAAGCGGAGCGATCCGGGGCGAGTTCGTGTTATGTGGTTGATCTGCGCGAAGAGTTTGTGACAGACTATGTGTGGCCGACACTGCGAAGCGGTGCTGTTTACGAGGGGCGTTACCTGCTCGGAACTTCGATGGCGAGGCCGGTGATCGCGAAGGGACAGGTGGAGATTGCTCGGAAAGTTGGTGCGGACGCGATTTGTCACGGGTGTACCGGCAAGGGGAACGACCAGGTTCGGTTTGAGAACGCGGTCTACGCGTTGGCTCCGGAGCTCAAGATCATTGCGCCGTGGAGAGAGTGGAGCTTCCAGGGGCGGACTGATCTGTTGAACTACTGTGCGGAGAAGGGTGTGAAGGTCAGCGCGAGCGCTGAGAAGATCTACTCACGCGATCGGAATTTGTGGCACATATCGCACGAGGGTGGTGCGTTGGAAGATCCGTGGAATGCGCCGCCGGATGACATTTGGACGATGAGTTCCTCGCCAGAAGAGGCTCCGGATCGGGCCGAAGAGATTTCGATTGCGTTTGATGGCGGTATTCCGGTCTTTCTTAATGGGACAGCTTATGGAGCGGCCGAGATTGTTGAACGTTTGAATGAAGTTGCTGGGGCTCATGGTGTGGGGCGGATCGACATTGTTGAGAACCGGATGGTTGGAATGAAGTCGCGTGGTTGCTACGAGACGCCGGGCGGAACAGTGTTGATGGAGGCGGCTCGTGCGTTGGAAGAATTGGTGCTGGACCGCGACGCGAGACGTCTCCGCGATGAGCTTGCGGTGAAGTTCTCGCACATCATGTACGAGGGCAAGTGGTATCACTCCGCAACGCGTGAAGCGATTCAGCAAGCGATCGAGAAGCTCAC
>JBCDAP010000118.1:0-6117 GCA_039185335.1 Planctomycetota bacterium
GCTTTCTCGACAAAATCGTTGTCACTCAAGGAGAACACGAACGCATCGCGATAGTTTCGGCAATCGGTATCGATGGCAGCCGCGTCACGCTCCAGCTCGAAGAGCCGCTACCCGGCTCCGAACCGCTTTCTTTCGAAGGCAATCCGGATGATGCGGTTCATTCGTTCTTCTACGCGATCTCCGAGTGGCGTTGGTACTACGCGGTTTCGCCGGTTTCTTTCGCACGCCAATTCCAATGGGAGACCGAGGACGAAACAATCACGCGCGAGCCTCGGAACGGGATTCTTCTCAACGAAGACGGTGAGGCGCTCGGGATTGCCATGGGGCGGCGCAACTTCGACACCGAGCGATGCCATCCAGATGGCTGGGACATGCTCAATGCCGATGAGTACGCGCAACTCGCCGAGCGCATCGAAGGCAAGGCGGATCGTATGATCCTCCGAACTCGTCTCGATTTCCGTAGCCCCCGGCAAGACGACTCGGGCGGAATGCACTTCCATTCGCATTACTACGACGACTCTTCTTCACAGCTCGAGAACGACACGAGATGGAACGGCCTTTCGGTTGTTCTCGATTCGACAAGAGTCCTTGTGCTCGCCTCGCTCGATGCGGACACAACCGCGCGACTCGAAACGATTTCGGTCTTCGATCAGAGCGGCAACGAAGTCTCATGCAGCTTTGTTGGCTCGTTAGATCGCTACGGCGCCCTCATTGCCGAGCGTATCGAGGGGTCTTTCGACATGCTCAACTACGCCGAATTCGATCGTGACTCGTTCTCCGGAGACCGCCTGTTTGCGGAGAGCATCGCCGTTCGCGGTGAGGAGCGTCATCGTCGATTCTGGCGTTCGTGGCTCTCTGAAGTTTCTGTTGGCAGACGCGATCGCCTGATCCCCGAGCTTTCGAGCACATCGAGCTTCGGCGGCGATTCTGGGTGGGGATACTACGGGCCGAGCGGAGGCTTCCAGAACTTCTTCTTCACTCCCCAGGTCGAACTCATGGCCTTCCCGCTGGCACACCGGTCTTCGGCGTCGGATCAGAATTCCTGGCGATACCACGATGAGAGCACCATCTTCGTGGAAGACGTCGCCGCGATGCTGGGCGAGCTTGACGAGCACCTGGATCTCAACAACATCCCGTTGTCCGAGGAAGAAGAGAACAGGCTGGCCTGGCTCGGTGTCGAAGTGCAGCCGATCGAGCAAGAGCTCGCAAGGATCAACAACATCGTCGAGCCGACGAACGACGGCACGATCGGTGGCATCGTCAACCATATCTACAAAGATTCGCCCGCTGAGGAGCTCGGGATCCAGATCGGCGATGTGATCGTTCGCCTGCATTCGCCCGATGAGCCTCGCCCTATTGATCTGAGCTTCTACGATGATTCGGGCTTCGGCTTTGGAGGCTTTGATTTCTGGAGCATGATCGACGAGATGCCCGCGGAGTACTTCAGCCAACTCCCGACACCATGGACGAGTGCCGAGAACACGCTCAACAATTCGCTCAAGGACATTGGTTTTGGCGAGCCCATCACCGTGGAACTCTATCGAGATGGTGAGCAGGTCATGCTCGATACAACCGTGGAGCAAGGTCCGTCGCACTATGGCGCTGCCGAGCGTCACAAGTTCGAGGGCCTGGGCTTCAGTGTTCGCGAAATCACCTTCGAGGTTCGTCGGTACTACCGTCGTTCTGCGGACGATCCTGGTGTGATCGTTTCGAAGGTGGAGTCCGGCGAATCGGCTGCCATCGGAGGCCTGCGCCCTTACGAGATCATCACTCACATCGATGGGGATGCCGTTTCTTCGATCGATGAGCTCGTGACCGCGATCGAGAACGCTGATGGACAGGATCAGATCGAGCTGACTGTCCGCAGGCTGACACAGGGGCGTGTGCTGAAGATCCGCCTGTAAGGCCGATTGGCGATCGCAATCTCGGCGTTCTCGAGAGGCATGATGTATTGACTGATGTTGGGTGGTGTTGCGTTCTTCGTTTCAGCACTACCCAGCTTTTTCTTCAGTAGATAACACAGAAAGTCGAGCGGTTTGCTGCTGCTTTTGAGTGTCGAGCCGATACACTCCGCTCATGCGTGCTTCTTCGCAGATCATGAGCAAGGCCGGGACGGTGAAAGCGGTGCAGCCCACGCTCTTTGATGGTTTGCACGAGAAAAACGAGGTGTTGGACCTGCCGGTCAGGCGGACGCGGCTGGTTGTGCTTGGCAGTTCGTCAGGAGGGAATTGCTCTGTGTTGATGCACGGTGACGGAGCGAACCATCGTCTGACGCTGATCGACTGCGGCCTTTCGCCTCGGCGCACTCGGCGCGTGCTTGGTGAGCTCGGGCTTGATTATGACCGCATCGATGATGTTCTTTTGACCCATCTCGATCAAGATCATTGCCACCTTGGATGGGCGAAGAAGCTGCCGGGTCATGCGCGGTTTCATGTGCTGCACTCGCACGGGCCGCGGGCGCGTCGTAGTAAAATTGCCTGGCGGAAGATGTCCTACTTCGAAGCGGGCATAGAGAACTCGTTCGAGATTTCTTGCGGTGCTCGCGTTTCGGCCACTCTCTTAGCACACGACGCTTTCGGCGTTGCGGCTTTCCGGATGGACTGGAGAGATGGCTCATCTCTTGGGTACGCCACGGATCTCGGGCGTGCGACGACTGGGCTGGTCGAGGCCTTGCGGGGGGTTGATGTGCTTGCTGTCGAAAGTAACTACTGCCCGGCGATGCAGGCGGAGTCGGATCGTCCGGCGTTCCTTAAAGAGCGCATTACTGGCGGCGCAGGCCATCTCAGCAACCAAGAGTGTGCCGAGTTGGTACGCGAGATCGGACCCGCGCGGGACGTGGTGCTGCTTCACCTATCGCGGCAGTGCAACACCCCCGAGCTTGCGCTTCGTGAACACGAGGGCAGGGGATATAGCGTGACGGTTGCTGATGCTGACCAGGCGACCGGATTCGTGCATGTGGCGGGAGCCGCCTTGGGTGTTTAATTAGCGCCGACGGCGTCGCGACACGATGGCGGCCATGCCGAGAAGAACGGTGGTGCTCGGTGCTGGGATTGGCTCCGTTGTTTCGATAACGTACGAGATGATGCGCGAGGAGTTCGCGACGTCTTCATCCCAGTCGTTCCAGGTGCTTCCTGGAGCGATCGGCTCGAAGTCGAAGAAGTGGGTAGCGCGTTCGCTGGAGCTGCTTGGCTCTCCGCCGCGGGAATCCCAGTTGGTGTACTCGAGGATCTCTCCGGTGACCCATTCTTCTTGGCCGTTGGCGCCTGTTTGGTACAGCCCGATCCATGGTCCCCAGGCACGAATGGAGAAGGACCACAACGCCGGGTCGTTGACGAGTTCGGCGACGAAGTCGTTCTCTTCTTGCGAGGTGATCGTGGCAAGGTGTCCGTCGAAGTCTTGTGCAGAGGCGTTCGCGGTATTCCAACTCACGCCTTCCGCAGCCAGCAGGACGGAGTAGTAGTGGCCGTTGACATCCCATCGGACAGTGTCGTACAGGACGAGGGCGTGGGTTGCAGGGCCGAGGGCCGCAACGGTAGCCAAGCCGATCATGATCGTGGGCGTGTGCATCTGAACTCTCTCTTTCTTTCGCAGTACTAGAACGAACTGACTCGGTCGGGCGTGCGACCCGATACTTCGAAGAAATTAGACGGATGTGCCTTGTATCTGCAAGCAAAAAACTGATGGCTTGTCAAAAAGGGGGGATTCTATTGCGTTTTTCTGCGGAATGCTGCGGAGAGGAAGCGTGTCCAGTTGCCCCATGCGAATGCGGCGACCTGCTCGTCGGTCCATCCGCGTGCGCTCAGGCCTTCGCACAAGCGATGCATGTCGCGTGGTGTGTCGATGCCATCGGGGATGTGGTCGGCGGAGAATCCGCCGTCGAGATCGGACCCGATGCCGACGTGGTTGGTGTTGCCGGCGATCGAGCAGATGTGGTCAACATGGTCGAGCGCATGATCGATGGTGATGCGTTGTTTCGAATGTCCGCCCTCGCGGATGAAGTTGTGGCAGAGATTGAGGCCGATGACGCCGCCTCGATCAACGATAACGCGGATGGTCTCGTCTGTGAGGTGGCGTTGGTCTTCTCGTGCGTTGCCAGACCCCGTGAGCGCTCGGCAGTTCGAGTGGCTTGCCATGATCGGGCCTTGCGCGAGATCGAAGAGTCGGCGGGTCGCGGCGTCGGACAGATGTGATTGATCGTGCACGACAAGGTGCTGGTCCATTTCGGCGACGAGCTGTTCACCCAAGTGTGTGATGCCCTCATCATCATGCGGGTCGGCTCCGTTGCCTGATGCGTATCGCGACGATGCCCACCACGCCATGCCGACGGCGACCACGCCTTGCTCGACCCACCATGAGAGCTTGGCAGGCTCGCGGATGATGTCGGCGTTCTCGATGAGGATGCCGACGTGCAGCGGAGCGTCGTTTCGTTGTGCGGCAAGACGCGTGGGGATTGGATCGTTGACGAGTTCGGCGACGCCCATGCCGCCGCGGACTTGTCCGACGCCTGGGTCGCCCGGCAGCCACCGGCGGAGATCGAGCTTGACGAGCTTGCGATCTTGCCAGGTGCGGTAGGCCTCGAGCTGCGCCAGGCCGCGTCGCTGGGCGGTCTCGGCATCGCCGGCGGGGTAGCCCACGGGCGAATCCTCGTCGGGTGCTGTGAAGATGGTGCCGAGGGCCATGCGGACGCGTCCTTCGGCAAGAGAAGGGAGCGTGACGGCGGCAGGGGGCTCGGGGGTCATGGCCGGGTCAAGCGGTGCGGTCATGTCCCGTCCGTAGACCGCGAGGTAGGCCAGGTCGAGGTGAGCGTCGAAGAGTGGGTGGGCTGTTGTCTTTGGGGGCATGATGTGTTTCGCGTGCAAATGGATCGGGGAATCCGTAAGGTATTCCAAAGGTGCAGAATCGCAACTCAAGGGACTAAAAACGGAAAGAGATGAAGATGATGAAAGTGATCCCGCGTTCAGAACGCCGCGGTGGCGTGCCTGTTGTGGCGCTGGCGGTTGGAGGTACGTTCTTGTTCTTTGTTGCGGCGGTCTCGGTGTTTGTTCTCACGAACTTGAACGCCTGGAGAACCGATGCAAGCGTTGCAAAGGCGAACGACTACTTTGAAGACAAGATGATTCCCGAGGATGAAAAGCAGGAAATGCAACGCGCGAACGAGTTGCTTGGAGAAGCGGTTCTCAGGGGTGATGTGAGCTTTCAAGACGCGGCCAAGCTTCTCGACGACAAGATCAGCGAGACACCATCGAGAGGTGCCAGTCCGCTGTACATGCTTGCAGAACGCGTCCATGGGCTGAGTGGGCTGACCGAGGTGCAATATGAGGAAGCGAGGCTCGCACTTAATCGGTTGATCAACGGCATACTCAGTCGCAAGCTCGACTGGACGGACGTAGTCGAGGTTGAAGATCGGGGGTATGAGCGTGAGGAGGAAAGAACGCTTACTCCGCTTCCCGATTCAGAATTGACGCCCAGGAAGGTTCGCAAACTCACCTCGGTCGCGAAGGAGCTTGCAGATAATCATGGCCTTCCTGAGGACTATGTCGAGATCGATCTCTCGGATTCGTACATCCGGTACGTCGAGCACGTCACGGGTTATCGCGTGGGTGAGTAGGCCGGTGTGCTTTGCTTGATGCTGCTGCAAGGCCATAGGAGGAAAGAGTTGTCGTGTAAGGTCAATCCTGAATGGATCGAGCCTGCTGGGGCGGTATCGAGCATTTGGTAGGCGAGCGGGGAAAAAAACCGGTAGGGTAAATTAGAACTCTCATTTTCCGAAAGAGTGCAAGAGCAGCATAACCAGGAGTCTTTGCCCATGATTCATCAGCTACAGTCGTTCCGCCGTCAGTCGTTCAGTCGTCGCGGTGGCGTTTTGCAAGGATGCCTGATTGCGGTCGGCGTCGTTGTTGTTCTTGCCATCGTCGGCATCGCGATCCTGGCGATGAACGCCAAGAGCCTCACGGCCAGCGCGGCTGCCGGCCTCGCTAAGGTTGCCGTGGACGCGATGCCTCTTCCTGCCCAAGAGAAGCCCGAACTCAAGGATATCATCGAACGTGTGTCCATCGGCGTGAAGTCGGGTGATATCACCCTGGATGAAGCCGGGGCGATTCTGGAGGGTTTGCAGAC
>JBCDAP010000119.1:0-6057 GCA_039185335.1 Planctomycetota bacterium
ACACGATGCTCGGGATTGATGATCGAACGAAACGCCGTGGCGATGACCGGCTGACTCTTCTCACCTACTCCGGTCATGTCATAAAAGTTGTGCGGTTGCATGTCGAAGCAAGCAAAGAAACGCGTAATCCACCGGTACTCATCGACTCGACCAATCCGGATCGCTCCGTGACGCTCGGCACTCGTCCGTTCGACAAACTCATCCGAAACAGAAAAACCCGGACGAACCATCGAAAGAAGTCCGCAGATCACGCGATTGCAGATCGCGTTGATCGCGAGCGATTTGTCATACAACGGCACCTCATCGCCGAACATCCGAGAAAGCTCCGCAAAGAGCTTCTTCTGCATCTCCATTCTGCTAGCGTGCGCCATGGGGGGGGCATTCCTCTGCACGAATTTAAGAACAACGGCGGAGTCTAGGTGCACTCTCAAAGTCGATCCGATAGGACCTCCTCTTGAGCACCAGCAAAATCATGCCAGCGATTTCTCCGCCTTCGTCCCTTCGGGCGTGGTCGTCACGGCATACCCCGCTTCAATCAGCTGAGCCCGAGCCCCATCCGCCTTCGCATAATCCTTCGTCGCCCTTGCCTCATCGATCGCTCTGCAGAGCGCCTCAGCATCAAGGTGACCGGCCCTTTCATCAGCATCCTGATCAACGATCCCGAGCACCGCATCGATCCTGCGGACGGCGGCGAGCGCCTCGGCCGCTGGAAACGACTTCGCCTCTTCGAGCCTGCCGAACACCTCGGCCAGCGCCTCGGCGATGTTGAGATCGTCCCCAAGCGCTCCCGCAAAGTCCTTCAACAGCGGGTGTTCGAGATCGATCGTCGCGACCTCACCTCCCGCGGCTTCCTCGGTGCTTTGTGCATGCCGACGCAGCGTCTGCACATTGCTCGCGCTCTCGCTCAGCACCTGAGCCGTGAAATTGAGATTCGTCCGATAATGTGCTCGAAGCAACGCGTAGCGGAGCACTGCCGGGTCCACCTCTCGGTTCGCTCCAGCGACACGCCCGCTAAGCACATCGCGAACCGTATAAAAATTCCCTTTGCTCTTCGACATCTTCGCGCCGTCAACAAGCAAGAAGCTCGCATGCAAGAAGAACCGCGCGAAGTGATCCGTCCCGTGCGTGCACCGGCTCTGCGCGATCTCGCACTCATGGTGCGGGAAAATGTTGTCTTCTCCGCCCGTATGGATGTCGATTACCTCGGCACCGAGCACCTTGCGAGCCATCGCCGAGCACTCAATGTGCCACCCCGGGTACCCACGGCCGAATGCCGAGTCCCACTTCATCAGGTGCTTCTCATCGGGCTTCCACAACAAAAAATCGGCAGGATGTCGCTTGTTCTTCTGATCCGATTCGCTGATGCGCCCTCCTTGGCCAGCGCGGATCGATTCGAGCGTATTGCCAGACAGCCGACCGTAGTCAGGGAACGACTCCACCGAGAAGTACACCGCGCCATCCCCTCCGACGTACGCGTGCTCCTTCTCCACAAGCGCCCCGATCATGTTGAGCATCTCATCCACGTGATCGGTCGCGCACGGCATCATGCCCTCTTCACCCGCGACCTTGATCCGGAGCTTCAGAGCATCTTCCTTGAACGCATCCGCGTAGTACGCCGCGATCTGGTACGGATCGCTCGGATCATCGATCGCCCCCTCGGGAACCTTTCCCGATTTCTTATCCTCGAGCATCCGCTTCGCGGCGAGTTCCATCTTGTCTTCGCCGCCGCCATCCGCGACCGAATCCTCGGTCATGTGCCCCACATCGGTGATATTCATGACATGGCGAACCCCAAGCCCGTGAAGCTCAAGAGAACGACGAAGGAGATCCGCGAACACAAACGACCGGAAGTTCCCGATATGGGCGTAGTCATAGACCGTCGGCCCACACGAATACATCAACACCCGGCCAGCTTCCACTGGCTCAAACAACTCTGGTTTCCGAGTCAACGCATTGTAAAGCCGCAGATCCATAGCCCCAACCGTATCCCACGACACCCCGACCCAACAACTCTCGTTCTAATTGCCGTACAAATCAGCAAATGCCTCTAAAATCGTTTCGAACTGGAATTCAAACCCTTCATCTTCTAACCGCCTCGACACACAATACCGTCCCTCTAATGCAAGCTCTGGATCCGTTCGCAATAGCAACCGAGCCGCGATCTTCACACCGAACGCCGGAGCCGGCAACCCGATTGGCATACCGAGGGCTTGGCGGAGAGCGCGCATGAACTCGCGATTAGAAACAGGATTGGGCGCGGTCGCCATATAAACACCCTGCATCGTTTCATCTTCGATCGCCCGGAGAAAGAGGCGATTCATGTCTCCGACATGAATCCAGCTGATCCCCTGCCTGCCGTGACCGACGGTGCCACCAAGCCCAACGCGAGCAAGCAGGCCGAGCCGCTTCATCGCGCCCTTGCCACTGTCCAGTACGAAAGAGGTCCGCAGGATGACCCCTCGCGTCTCCTCAGGCTTGGTGGCATGGAACTCCGCCTCCCATGCCCGCCCAACATCCGGAGCCAGGCCGTAACCAGGCGGCGAATCCTCATCGCAAACCACTGTTGGCGGGTCACCCACGATGTGGGCCGTGCTCATCTGCACCCACACCCTTGGCGTAATGCCTCGCTCGGCACAGGCTTGGCCCAAAGCGCGCGTGGACTCAACACGGGACCGGAGGATCTCATCACAATTCGCCGGCGTCTTCACGCAGTCGACCGTCCGGCCGGCAAGGTTGACGATGGCATCAGCCCCATCGAGTTCGCCAGCCCAATCTCCGATGGTTCGCCCATCCCATGGAACGAACCGTCCCCACGCTGCGGTGTCCTGATTCTCCGAGGGAACAAAGCAATCCGGGCTCGCTGAGACAGGCCGATGCCGCCCCAGCACGACCACGCTAAACCCTGCCTGTTCAAGGGCAACAGCCAGAGCCTGGCCCAAAAAACCAGTACCGCCGGCGATGACAATCCGTTTACCGTCATTCATCCCGTCCATATCTGCAGTATATGCAGACACTTCACCCCAAAACGCCTACCCTTCCCTCCCATGACCGACACCGCCCAATCATCGAAATTCTTTGGTGAACGCCGTACCGTTGAACAGGTCGAGGAGGCCAGCGACCTGGCCCCCAAGTTCAACGAGCACGGGCTGATCCCATGTATCACCACAGACAACGCCTCGGGTGAAGTGCTGATGCTTGGGTACATGAACGCCGAGGCGCTCGAGAAGACCATCGCCACGGGTGAAGCTCATTACTACTCACGCTCCCGTGAAGCCGTGTGGCACAAGGGCGCCACCTCCGGCCTCGTCCAGAACGTCGAACAGATGCTCGTCGACGACGATCAGGACGCCATCTGGCTCCGCGTCAAAGTCCAGGGCAACGGCGCGTCCTGCCACGTCGGCTACCGCTCATGCTTCTACCGCGACATGCCAACAGGCCAAGCCGCGAACGAATCCATCGGGGAGAACGGGCTCTCGCTCACCTTCACCGAAACCGAGAAGGTCTTCGATCCCAAAGCGGTCTACGGGGATGCACCTAATCCGACAAAGCTGTGAGTGCGAACAGCACCAGACAAACACGTTGGATCACGCCAAGGCATTGGCGAACTGCGGTCGGCTCGACACCTGTTGAGAGCTTGATCCTCCCCTGGCCGTCTGCGATCGTGCGCCAAACACTGATCGCGTTGATCTGGCTCTATCGCTTCACGCTTTCACCCCTCATCGGGAACTCGTGCCGCCATCAGCCGACCTGTTCCGAGAACGCGATCCGCAAGCTTCACGAACGCGGCCCACTCGTCGGCACATGGCTGAGCCTCAAGCAAATCCTGACCTGCCACCCGTTTCATAAGCCCAAGAAACCGAACGAGTGATCAGACACTCGCCAGGACACCGGTGCTCTCCCGCATCGCAACAAGGCGTCGCTGGAGATTCACACCGGGGCACGCGGTCGCCGCGAGTTCGCGGTGGGTGTAGACCTCTTCCACACCAACACCGTACGTGCGCATCAGCGTAGTGAGCAGATCTTCCACCGCGTTGATCTGCGTGGAGGTCGGCAACTGCTTCTGATAGTTGCCCAGAACGCAGATGCCCAGGTTACCCTCGTTCTGGGCCCGAACGTGCGCCCCCTGATATTGCAGTGGGCGTCCGCTCCAAACCCGTCCCGCGGGATCGACGAGATAGTGGTAGCCGACATCGCCCCAATTGTTGCCTCGGTGTCCGTGACGAATGCTTTCGATGCGTCGAGCAGCATCGCTCTTTGATGTCGAGGTGAACACATTCATGCCGTCGTGGTGCACCGTGATCCGACGGACCGGGAGCATCCGATTCATCAAGCGCGGGACAGGATCGCCCTTCGCCCAAGCCGATCGAGGCAAAGCAATATCTGTGCGCGGAGCGATTAGCGACGAGCCCTCATCGAGCGGTTTCCATTCGGTGACGTTCAATGGCATTTCGCCCAGATGACGCGGACGAGCAATACCTCGATCGTCGCGAACGACCGCTCCGACGGACGAAGTACAGGCAGTGAGCTTGCTCAGAATAGGCAACGCCGCGATGAGGCTTGCTTTGTGGATGAGCTGTCTGCGATCCAGCGGTGCGTCCTGCATCGGGTGGGTTCCTCTCGCCCCCCGCGCGGGGCATCTCCGGTCATCGATCAGCGTCTTACTTGGGCGTTCCATGCCCGAGGATCAGATCCTACCCTCTCCATCGGCAGAGCCAAGAAGAATCTCTCACCAGAAGCGTTAGAATCGCGCCCGACATGAGTGATCACCCCACTTCCGACAGGTTGCTTGCCCAGCCGGGCACGTTCGTCTCGCGCAATGGATGCCGATGCTCTGTGGTCGCAGAAGCCGACTCGGTCCGCCTCCGTCTCACGCATTTCGGCTCGCTCGAGATGATTACGGTCGACTGCCATCGCGACGACCAAGACCCGCTGCTCTGGCACGCCGAGGTGGATGGCGATCGCCATGGCTGGTCATACTCCTACGAGCTCGATCGGGAAGGAAAAACCCTTGCACGGATCACCGATCCTTGGGCCCAGCTCGTCCGAGAAGGACGAGGCATCCTGATCCGTGAGGAGACCGAGGTCACACCCCGCCCACCGCTCGACCCGGCAGACGCAATCGTTTACGAGCTGCACACACGTGATTTCACGAGACACCGCTCGTCAGGACTGCCCTGGAACATCCGCGGGACATACCCGGGGCTCGCCCATCGCGGTTCCACGCTCGAGGGCTCCGAGCTGCCGACAGGTCTTGATCACATCCTCGATCTCGGTGTGAACGTAATCCAGCTGATGCCGGTGCACTCGTTCTCCATGCCCTACTCGCCGCAGTATGAATGGGGATACATGCCCCTGTTTTTTAATGCGCCTCAGGACACTTACGCCTCTTCAGTCGATCTGTGCGCGCCGGTCACCGAACTGAAACAGACAGTCTCCGCGCTCCACGAAGCAGGGCTTCGCGTGACGCTTGATGTTGTCTACAACCACACCGCCGAATCATGGCCCGACCATGTGCGCTCGCTCATGGCGCTGGCGCCCAAAACCTACTTCCGTTTTCGCAAGGATGGCACGCCTTACAACGGTTCTGCCTGCGGGAACGAATTTTTCTCCGACTCTGAACACGGCAGACGATTCGTCGTTGATTCCGTCAAACACTGGGTCACCACCTACGGCGTGGACGGCTTCCGCTTCGATCTCATGGGACTCATAGACGAAGAAACGATGGCCCTCCTTGCCAAAGAGCTGCACGCTATCGACCCAACCATCATGGTCTACGGCGAACCATGGGCCGCCGGAGAAACACCCATCTCGGTCAACCACAAAGGGAAACAGCAGAACCGAGGATGGGGCGCATTCAACGACGACTTCCGCAACGCGCTCCGCGGAGATGTGTTCGAGGTTCGCGAGCTCGGATTCCTTGGTTCGGGCAGGCACACCGAGGCCGTCAAGACAGGCATCCGCGGCTCGGTGGACACCTTCGCCGCCAACCCTCCCGAAACACTCAATTACATCGAATGCCACGACAATCACACACTGAGCGATCGTCTCGCGCTCGCG
>JBCDAP010000120.1:0-6052 GCA_039185335.1 Planctomycetota bacterium
CCGACCGAGCGACTTCGCTCTGCGGTCGTGATGCCGTTCAGATTATCCCTGCTCACGCCCGCGAACTCGATCTCGAGAAGCTTGCATCAATCCTCGGTGAGCACGGCGAGTTTTTGATCAAGGGACCGGTCCTGAAAGGGAAGCTCCGCGATGAGGGTCTGCATATCACTCTTTTTCGCAATGCGCGTGCTCTGATTGGCGGGACCGAAGACGAAAACCGAGCACGCGCCATCTACGACCGTTACATCACAAAATAAAAGCATCCACCGGATCGGTGGATGTCAGTGCGAATCGGATCTCAATTTTTGGTGTTTGGTTGTTTATTTGTTGTAGTAATCAATATTGATCTGCACGTACTTCTGCCACTCGTCGGGGAGATCCTCTTCTGGGCTGATTGCTTGGACCGGGCACTCGTCAACACACAGGCCGCAATCGATGCAGGTATCGGGATCAATGAACAGCTGTTCGCCTTCCTCAAAGTCCGGTTCGTCCTTGGTCGGGTGAATGCAATCCACCGGGCAAACATCAACACACGCGGTGTCCTTGGTACCGATGCAGGGTTCTGCGATCACGTGTGGCATAGATCTTCCTTTCGAACGGCCGGAAATTACCCAATTTTCTATAGGAGAATAAAGAGCACATTCGCTGTGATGTACGGGATCATAGACATACTTTGGCTGATCGCCACCCGAATCGGCGAACAGAATCCGATCAGGGCAGAAAAAAAGCCGGGCTTCCGGCTCTGGAGTTGCCCGGCCTGTTCTGTTGAGTGCCACCCGGCATGAACCGGAGGCGTTGGGGAATCAACCCCGAATGGACCAATTTTAGCGACGAGTCGTACGCTTCTTGGTGGAGCGCTTCTTCGTCGTGCGCTTCTTGGTAGCCCGCTTCTTCGCGGTCTTCTTCTTGGTTGCACGCTTCTTAGTCTTCTTCTTCGTAGCGCGCTTCTTGGTTGTGCGCTTCTTGGTTGTGCGCTTCTTGGTCTTTTTCTTCGTAGCGCGCTTCTTGGTTGTGCGCTTCTTAGCGACCTTCTTCTTGGTCTTCTTCTTGGTAGCCCGCTTCTTGGTTACTCTGCGGGTTACCTTTTTCTTGGTCGCGCGTTTCTTCGCAACCTTTTTCTTCGTGGCACGTTTCTTGGCCATAACTGACCTCCATCGGTTCGGAGCCGGAGGGTTTCACTCTTGACGCATCGCAACAACGCGAAGCATCTTCTTGAGAACGATACACCGTATCGGTAAGCATGCGACAACTTCTTCATGCCATGAGCGCAACAACACCCACAACAGACACCGAAATGCTATTTCTTGATGCTTTGCGCAACTTTCGCGCCGATTTTTGCTCTTCGCTACACTGATTTTGACTTCGCACACACCTCTTACGCATGAGTACACCATGAGCGCACCACTTCGCACACTCACATCAGGCGTCAAATTCGCTTCGGAACACATCCCGTCGGCGGAGTCTGTCGCGTTGACATGGCTTCTTCCGGCAGGCATAGCGCACGATCCTGAGAATGCTGTGGGCCTCGCGCGCATCAATGAAGAACTCATCCAACGTGGTGCCGCGACACGCGACGCGCGTGCCTTTGCTGATGCACTTGACGCCGCGGGAGTGCACATTTCTGTTTCAGCCGGTTCTCGTTTTACAAGATTGAGTGTTTCTTTTCTCCCTGCACACGCCGATGACACGCTTTCTTTGCTTGTCGACATGGTTCGCGAGCCGCGGATGGAGGCCCAGCACTGTGATGCGGCACGCGATCTCGCTTTGCAATCCCTTGCTTCACTTCAAGATGAACCTCGTGATCGTGTGATGGACACACTGCGGACCACGCATCACCCTCCACCCTTTGATCGCTCCAATCACGGCACCGCAGAAGGTATCCAAGCGGTTACACCCGAACTTGCTGCTGAGCAGTGGCGAACGCATGCGGTTGCCGGAGGCTCGATCATCGCTGCAGCAGGCGCGATTGACCCCGATGCCTTCGCAAACTCTCTCGAGCAGCGTCTCCAAGGTGTCTCGGGCGAGCTTGCAGAGATCACCTACTCAGGTATCCGTCCTGCGCGTGGTCACCATCATGAAGAAGCAGACACCGATCAGGTGCATATTGCTCTTGCGGCTGAAGGTCCGACCGAAGCCGACGATGATGCCGACAAGGCGCGTCTTATCGCCGCGGTATTGTCGGGCGGCATGGGCGCACGCCTCTTCACAGAGGTCCGCGAGAAGCGTGGTCTCTGTTATGCCGTCAGCGCCAACTATGCCGCCGCGAAAGATCACGGGGTGATCTCTGCCTATTCAGGAACAACACCCGATCGCGCCCAGCAGACGCTCGATGTCCTGCTCGAGCAGCTCGCCCACATCTCGACGCCGGAAGGCGCACCCACCGACGACGAAGTGGTTCGCGCCAAGGTCGGCCTGCGCTCCAAACTCGTCATGGCGGGTGAATCAACCAGCGCTCGCGCCGCTGCTCTCGCACGCGATGTGCATGCGCTCGGCACGCCGCGTTCGCTCAACGAACGCATGGAGCGTATCGAAGCGATCACCCCGGATGATCTCCGCGATTACATCAAGGCGAATCCGATCAAGGTCGAGACCATCGCCACGATCGGATCGGCAAAAATCGAAGCCGGGGCCGCTGCGGGAGCATAACTCTCGAACGAGGGTGACACGTGTGCCACTGGCGGCTTGTCCGCCAGTGGATGTTTCTGGCCATTCATACTGGCCGCGAGTTGCCGATGTCACACGCCTGGTGTGTAGAGACTTGATGGAACTCTTTCACCTCAATGGACGAAAAGCCGTCTATGGAGGAATGCTCGGTCCACGAACCCGCGACGAATGACAGAGGCTTCGGGTTGGCGTTTCTTGGATGGACCGCTCTTCTGTCTCTGGGCTTGTTCGTCATTCTCTTCAGCCATTTTGAACACGATGCGAAACGGATCCTCGGTCTCGCAACGAGTGGGTTGATGGCACTCGCGGCGTTTGTTCATCTCATCATCCGCATACTTCGATGCAAGAGAACAGAGCGATTGGGCTACCTCGCGGGCATGCTTGTTGCGTGGTTCTTGATGTACAGCGTCTTTGCTGCGGTTTGGCGGGCTCAGTGCTGTGCGTATGCCATCATTGAGAGCACATCACTTCGCGGCATCGTGACGCAGATGGTTTGCCAAGAACAGGAGGGAATACAGCCATTCCTTGCTCGAGATGGCAAATTCTTGATCCGTGGGCTCTTGTCGCACCAATGCTGTCGGTTCGATTTGGCCGACTTTACGTACGCGGGGATGCCACTCAGAGAGGTGCTGGACGGTGATTGGACGGAGGAGCAGCTATTCGCCATGCGTGCCGCTGAGCAAGAACGGTGGGGGAGTGGGTCCGGATTCGATTTTGTTGGGCCGTTTGTTGTGAGGACCGATGCTCCGATGGGCGGGCCAAACGCCGGCTTCGAGGGTGAAGAGCCGGTTGGCATGCTGATCTTCGGCGGCCCGGCAAGTCACACCGAATCGATCACAACACACCACATCGTCTTTGGCGACTATCACGTCGAGTGGCTGTTTTCCGATGAAGCGGGCCAGAGGTTGCTTGGGCGTATGGATGTGATGCGGCGGATGGGGCTTCCGGAGGATGTGGCGGAGCGGTGGTTCGCTCAGTTCGCCGCCGAATGATCTGGATCTCCCGATCGAATACCATCCACCTATGTCCACCACGTACTTCACCACGCCGATTTACTACGTTAACGACCGCCCGCACGTCGGGCATTGCTACACCACGCTTGTGGCCGATTGCATGGCGCGTTTCGCTCGTCTCGGGGCTGGTCGGGGTCGGGCCGATTCGGTGTTTTTTTTGACCGGCACAGACGAGCACGCCGAGAAGGTGGTCGAGTCTGCAGCCAAGAACGCGATGACTCCTCTCGAGTGGGCCGACCGCAACGCCGCGGAGTTCGAGAAAGCATTCGCACTCTTCGGCTTCTCCAACAACGATTTCATCCGCACGACCCAGCCCCGTCATACCGAAAAGGTAGCTCGCTATATCCAACAGCTTCTCGATTCGGGCGACATCGAACTGGGCGACTACGAGGGTTGGTACGACCCGTCGCAAGAGGAGTACCTGACGGAGTCGGTCGCGAAGCAGCACGAATACAAGAGCCCGGTGACCGGGCGTGACCTTGAGAAACGCGTCGAACAGAACTATTTCTTCCGCATCGGAAAGTACCAGCAGCGGCTCCTTGATCACATCAAGGCGAATCCTGAGTTCATCCAGCCCGAAGCACGCCGGAATGAAGTCGTCGCTCGCATCGAGGCTGGGCTGAACGACATACCGGTCTCGCGCGCGATCAAAGATGGTGATGCGGAATGGGGCATCTACATGCCGGGCGATACCGGGCATCGTGTGTATGTCTGGATCGATGCATTGTTCAACTACCTCTCAACGGTGGATATGGATGATCGCCGTCGATATTGGCCGACACCGGATCCGCAAGGCGGGCGGATTGTTCATCTCATCGCGAAAGACATCTTGTGGTTCCACGCGGTCATCTGGCCCTGCTTGCTCATGGCATTGAACGAGAAGCTGCCCGACACGGTGTATGCACACTCTTTCTGGGTCCGCGAAGGGCGCAAGATGTCCAAGAGCCTCGGGAACTTCATCGACTTGCCAACACTCGAGGCGTACGCCGAGTGGGACCAGTTCGGCCCGCACGGCCTTGATGCGCTTCGCTACTACCTGCTGACCAACGGCCCGATCGGAGCGACCGATGCCGACTTCGCGCACGACAAGTTTGTCGAGGTCTACAACGCCGACCTCGCGAACGGGATCGGTAACGCGGCTTCGCGTGTGGCCAACATGATTAACAAGTATTTTGACGGGGTTTGCCCAGATGTGATCGAAGAGGACACTCCGCCGCGAACCGCAACGACACGCGCTCTCCAAACGCTCAACGCTCCGATGTGCGAGCCGGGCGAGGCGCTAGGTGAAGCACTCCGCATTTCGAACGCCGTTGACGAGTACATCGCTGAGACTCGTCCGTTTTCGATTGCCAAGGAAGACCCGAACGACCCGCGTGTCGCGGCGATTCTTTATCAGTGTGCCGAGGCGTTGCGAATCGCTGCTGTTCTCTTGTCCCCCGCGATGCCCAGCGCGATGGGCGATCTCCTCGGACGATTCGGCCAAGAGTCTCCAGCCGCTGACGGCTCATTCTCCAAACCGCTTACCGAATTCTGCCACTGGGGTGGTCTCAAATCGGGCACTTCCATCGAAAAGGGCGATCCACTCTTTCCGCGTGCGGATGTGGCTGCCGAGCCACCGGTCGCCGTTCCCACAGCCTGAGTTGGCTTCATGGCATGGTTTCGAACCCATGCTGCAAAGAATCAAAAAACACAGCGATCTTTGCCGCTTCGTTACTCTTATGCCTTTTGCTGTTCTTAACCGCGTGTATCGATAATGCGGCCTGCTTGCGCGGCCTGCACCCGTGTCGCGACCGAATTGGCTTCGCCCGGGCGTGCGTACATCGGCATCGCTGATTCGCTCGCCTGTGCTGTTCCGGACGCATCGAAGTCGACGCCGCCCGGCACCACCGCCGCAACAAGGCGATGGATGTTCGATAGCTTGGGTTTATCCTCAGCGCGGGAAGCGGCATCGTTTCGCTTGATCGCTTCGATCGGTTGCACCTTCTGATGAGGCGTGATCGATGATGCGCCGTACGCACGAGCGATGTGGAAAGGCAGGTTGGAGGGACCGATTCGCATGGCTATCTCATGAAGAATACTGTCCGTGGCGATGCATCCAACTCACACAACCTTCGGAGACTTCAATTTTTGTGGTCCGAGAACCGTTTTCGTCCGAAATAACGAGAGAACCGGCGCAAACGCTGCGCAATTTCGGTGTGCGACACTTGATGAATCGGTGTTGTGACATTTAAAGAAACGTCGTCCCGAGACGATGGTCATACCGGTTGTAACACGCTTGCTTTTCTTTCGCGCTACTCTGAGCAAGGTGCGGTTTGGAGGATGAAGTCACATGTTGAGGGGGACGATACGCGAGGTTGTGATTCCTTTTCGACGAC
>JBCDAP010000121.1:0-6026 GCA_039185335.1 Planctomycetota bacterium
CAACGCGCGTCCATCAAGCTTTTCAAGCCCGTTCTACGATACCCAGGGTCGCAAGTACGACATTGCGGGGACCACCTCGATGTCCATCGACCTTTATCTCGATCCCGCATGGGCCTCTACCGAACGCCGCCAAGCGGGATCGAGATAAAGGTCGATGGACATCGAGGTGGTCCCCGCAATGTCGTACTTGCGACCCTGGGTATCGTAGAACGGGCTTGAAAAGCTTGATGGACGCGCGTTGGCGCTATCGTTGGCGTTGATGGAGTGCTTGAGGCGGTGATCACCATCGAAGAACGCGCTGTCGAAGCTCGCGGGCGCGTAACGATCGGTGTACCAGACGCTCGGGGCCTGAGAGGACGCCGTGTTGACGGTGCCAGGATTGAAGTCGAAGTTAGTGTTGGCCGAGGCGGTGGCGGTGATCCCCACGATCACCGAGCTCAAAGTGATGGTTCTCTTCATGACATGCTTCCTTCTCGAGATTGGTCGGCTTTCGCCGATCCGGTGAGTTTCGCCGGCAACTCCGCCGACGGTTTTCTCCAGACACCGCGCCGGCGTTCTGGTTTCGCGGTGAGCAGACGGATGCTCCCCGAAGCGTGAGGTCGACCTTTCGGCAGGCATCACGCCGGTTCAAGAGAGGTCTTGGCACTCAATGGCGGCGACGACGGATCGCGACCAAGCCCGCGATCGCGGCAAGGGGGGCGGCGCCGGGTGTTGGGATCACTTCGAAGTTGAAGGTGATGTCATCGCCGTTGATACCGATCGTGAGGTTATCGATGGCACCGAGGTAAGCACCGTTCCAGCCCGAACCGACACCGGCGGAGAAGCCGATGATGGCAGAGTTGGCGTCGATCGTGCCGGTGCCCGAAGCCCAGTCGGCGAATGAGTTGCCGAAGCCTTCTTGGGCGAAGGTCATACCGGCGCCGAAGCTCCAGAGGTTGGCACCGTTGCCGCCGTTGTAGGCCATGATGTCATCGGTGACCCATTGGTCGGTGAGGATCGCGGCGCTGTTGTAGACGCGTTCGAAGACGAGTCCGCCGCGATCGTCCGTGGTGTTCAGGTCGCCGTCGGCGTCAACGAGGATCCGGAGCGCGACGTGCTGGTTGGCGGGATTCGTCGACGCGGAGTCGCGGTACCAGTCATAAGAGAGGGAGGTGAGATCACCCAGTGTGCCAACGACTCCTGTGGCGAAGTAATTACCTGAGAACAAGAACGGATCACGAAGGAGTTCGAGGTCGGCTTTGCTCGAGCCCGAAGCGGTGGAGAAGAACGCGGAGCCGTTGCCCGAGCGAGCGTAGTTCGTATTGATGCCGACAACGCCATCATCGCCGACGTTGTTGTAGACGAAGTCGGTCGCTCCGACGAGTTGGCCCTGTCGAGCACCAGTGTTGGTGTAGTTGTCGCCCGAACCGCCGTTGTTGGAGTTGATCACAACAGCACTCGCTGAGGTAGCGCCCAAGGCAAAGGTAAGAACAGTTGCGACGGTGCGTGTTTTCGGCATGTTTGCTTCCTTACGTGCGCCGCGGCTTGCGGCGTGTGTGTCTTCCCACCGTTTCCGGCGGGATACCTTCTGACTCTCAACGTTGTGGCGCCCGCTTTCGCGGACGGTGAGGACACGGCGTCCTCAGAAACGCGAAGGCAGACGGTTGATCCGGCCTCGCGCGGTGTCTTCCGAGAGTGATCAAACGCTGCGTCGGCGGCGTATGGCGGCGAGACCAGCGATCGCGGCGAGCGAAGCCGCACCCGGCGTGGGCACAAGGCCCTTGATCTGGATGGAGGGGCGTGAGCCGACGGTGTTGGCGTTGAAGGTGAAGAAGGCGCTGCCGGTGAGGGTGAAGTCGCCATCGAGGACGTCGGAGTCGATGCCGATATAGGTGGCGCCGGAGAAGATCGCGGGTGTAGAGGCGAAGCCGAAGGCACCCTCGGAGGTGGTGATGGAGACGCCGGTGACCCGCGCGGTGTTGTTGGCGTCGAGGCCGGCGACGCGGATGAAGATCTGGTCCAGGTCGGCGGTGCTGATGAGCTGGGTGATGGTCTCGTCCGAGCCGTTGCCGGTGAAGCGGAAAGACATGGTGTCGATGTCGGCGCTGTTGGTGAGGGTAAAGTTGTACTCGCCGGTGCTCCAGGCAGGGAGGTTGCGTTGCTCGAACTGGCTGGGGTTCTGGGTGTCGGGCCCGAAGCCGAGCTCCCAGTCAGCGTTGAGGCGTTGCGTGTTCGAGGTGACATTGCGGACCTCGGCGACGAAGAGCTCTTCGATGCCGCCGAATTGACTGGCGAACTCCGTGTCCGAATTGACGAAGGAGAAGAAAGCCGCGTTGGCTTGCGAAGCAAGCGTGACGGCGGCCAGAGCAACGAACGAGCTTTGAACGAACTGCATGACGGTTTCTCCTCCTGCGTTCGCAGGAAATAAATCTGAGAATGCCACGAACGCAACGACCGGATCGATCGCACGCTTGGCGGGTTTCGGGTTGTCGGATACCGGTGACGAGCCGGCGATCCCCGCGGCTCAGTGATGGAGACTGAGCCGCTGTTTCTTCAGAGAAAGGATAGATCGTGGATCGGGCGAGACAAGCGCGAGAGAGGGTTTCGTACACCAAATCGGGCAACTGAGAAATTGGAGAAAAGGGGAGTGTTTGGGTTGGTTGAACTGCGTTGTCGTGTTTCATCTTTAGCTGCGAAGTGGGGTAATGGGATCGGTTGGGTATGTTGACGTTCCCCGGACCGGAACTGATTTGGAGATCGTGATGATGCGAATGGCTTTGGGCTTGATTGCAACGTTTTTTATCGGCGGCCTTCTTGGTTGCTCCAGCACCACAGGCGGGCGCGAGGGTGTTGGTGTGGTCATCGCCCATCGCGGAGCGTCGGGCTATCTGCCCGAGCACACGTTGGCCGCATACGCCCTGGCCGTGGGGCAGGGGGCGGCGATCATCGAGCCGGACGTTGTTCTGACCAAGGACGGCGTGCTGATCTGCTCCCACGATCTCACGCTCGATGCTGCCACGAATGTCGAAGAGGTCTATCAGGGTCGGGCACGCGAGGATGGCAAGCACTACGCGATCGACTTCACCCTGGCGGAGATCCGGATGCTCATGGTGGATGACAAGGAGCGTTACACCGCTCCGCCTCAACAGCGGGAGGGCTATCACGTCGCCACACTGGATGAAATGCTGGCGCTGGTAGAGCGGCTGGCAGAACGAACCGGACGACGGATCGGCGTGATCCCCGAGCCGAAGTCGCCTAGCTTCCACCTCGAAGAGGGGCAGCCGATTGAGTGCCCCTTAATCGAGGCGATGCGATCGCGAGGTTATCTGACCACCCACGGCGTCCATCTTGCCGATGGTCCCGGCATTGTCCAGTGCTTCGATCTTGAGTCGGTCGAGCGGTTCGCCCGCTTGGGGGTTCTTCCTTCGGATCTCATCTGGCTGGTGGGTGCGGATTATCCCACGGAGGACGAGCTCGATCGGGCGGCGGCGGTTACGCACGGAATCGGGCCGTCACGGAAGCTTGTCGACGGTCCGGACGGGCGAGATTTTCTCCGTAGCGTTCGTGTTCGCGGTTTGGTGCTGTATCCGTACACCTTCCGGAACGAGCCTACGGATCTTGAGCGTTACTTTTCCATGCCTGAAGTAGCGGGTGTGTTCGCTGATTTTCCGGATGTCGCTCGCAGGGCTCGTGAGCGGGTAATGGAGCGAAAGTATGGTCAGCCCAGCGAGCCGCGTGGCACGATTAGGATCGAGGGCGGGTTTTGAGGGTGTCGTCAACGGTGCTGACGCGGTAGGATTTGCCAACTATGCCTCAGATCACCATCAACGGCGAAGTGTGCGAGTTCGAATCGGGAGAGACCATCCTCCAGGTGGCCAACCGCAATGGCATCGATATTCCGCAGTACTGTTACCACGACGGTCTGTCGATCGTGGCAAGCTGCCGGATTTGTTTGGCGGAGGTGCATGCGCCCAATCCGCGGAACGACAACGCGATCGAGCCGATCCCGAAGCTGTTGCCGACGTGCCAGACGCCGGCCGGGGAAGGGCAGTTCGTGTACACGGAATCGCCCAAGGCGATCGCCAACCAGAAGGCGGTGATGGAGTATCTGCTAATCAACCATCCGCTTGATTGTCCGGTCTGCGATCAAGCGGGTGAATGCTACCTGCAGGATTATTCGTACGAGTACGGACGTGGTGAGTCTCGCTTTGAAGAGACGAAGGTGAAGCAGCCCAAGAAGGATCTTGGTCCGCATGTGTATCTCTATGCTGACCGGTGCATTATGTGCACACGGTGCGTGCGGTTTACTCGTGAAGTCTCCGGCACGTCCGAGCTGACGGTCGAGGGACGCGGCAACCAGGAACAGATCGACATCTTCCCGGGCGAAGCGCTCGATAACGAGCTGTCTGCGAACGTCATCGATCTGTGCCCGGTCGGTGCGCTGCTCGACAAAGATTTCTTGTTCACGCAGCGTGTGTGGTTCCTCAAGTCCACGCCTTCGATCGATGGGATCACCGCGGGCGGTGACAACATCCTCATCGAGCACAACGGCGGCGATATCTACCGCATCAAGCCGCGCACCAACATGAACGTCAACAAGTGGTGGATCTCCGATGAGATCCGCTATGGCTACAAGTTTGTGGGCTCGGAAGATCGTCTCGCTTCGCCCGTCACCGTTCGGTTCGGCAAGCGGATCGAGTGCGACTTTGAACGCGCGTACGAGGCGGCCATCGAAGGTCTCAAGAACAAGTCGGTGACCGCGGTCATCTCGCCCATGCTGCCTTCTGAAGAGGCGTTTGCTCTGGCGCAGTTGGCGAAGAAGTTCGATGCGAACGCGACGCTGGCGATTGGGCCTGTTCCGGTTGATGGGCAGGATAAGTCGTTCCCGGGTGGTTACACGATTTACGCCGAGAAGTGCCCGAACCGTCGTGGTGTGACGGCCGCGCTTGCTGCTGTGGGCGGTTCCGAACCCCAGTCCTGTGAGCAGGCGCTCGATCGCATCCGCAGCAGCGAAGCGGTTTTGCTGACCGGGAATTACCCGTCCGCTTGGGTCACCGAGGAGCTCAAGTCAGCGCTCGCGGGCAAGTTCGTGGTGATCATCGACACGCTACGGAACGAGTTGACGGAGCTCGCAGATGTCGTACTGCCGGGCGCGACGTGGGCGGAGAAGGCGGGTGTGTTCCACAACGCCACCGATCAGTTGCAGGCGTTCGAGGCGGCGATCCCGGTGAGAAAGGGTGCCCGCATCGAAGGACAGATCGCGTTTGATCTTGGTGCGTTGCTCGAAGGTGTGGCGTTCGAGGATCGGGCGGCGGGTCAGCGTGAGATTGTGATCGATGCGATGCCGGGTCAGGTGCCTAAGGGGACGACGATCGCGGAAGTGCCGATCTCGCGTCGCTTCAACGCGGCGGAGGTTCGTCGCGAGATGGCGAGTACTAGCCCATCGTTGAGCGGGTACGTCGATTCCGTGTTCATGCCCGCCACGCCGGTGAAGCAAGAGGCGGATATGGCGATGGTGGAACTCTAAGGTTCGTTTTCGTTCTCTGAAGCACCGAGCAATCGCATGGCGGTGTCCACGGCGCGTCGGATGGCGACCGCAGGGAGCCCGCCTCTTCCCATAACGGCGACACCGAAGGCAAGTGTGAGCAAGGCATCGGCGGTGGCGTCGGGATCGCTCTCGAGCGATCCTTGGTCGGCTGCTTCTCTCGCGCGAGCGATGAGGACTTTGCGGAGGCGTTTGGTGAACGCGAGCGGGATGGAGGCGTCGCATTGGTCGATCGCGCTGTTGGCGGTGGCGAGGGCTTGAGTAAAAAAGCACCCGCCGTCGGCGTCCGCGTTGATATGGCGCTTCCAGGCGCGTGCGAACTCGGTCAACGCTTGCAGCGGGTTTTCGATGGATTCCAGGCTTTGGATGATGGGGTCGTTCGCCATCTTCCCGTAGTGGGTCATGGCTCGCTTGTAGAGCTCCTTTTTGTCGCCGAAGGTGTTGTAGAGGCTCTGGACCGGGACAGCGGCGGTCTTGGAGATGTCGGCGATGCTGACACTTG
>JBCDAP010000122.1:0-5985 GCA_039185335.1 Planctomycetota bacterium
CGACGACTTTGCAAATGATCGGTGCTTCTTTGCTGAGCCGATTGCTGTCGGTGGCGAGGATGTCGCGGCGACCTATTATGCCAGCACTCCGATTTTCACTGGTTGCACATTGCCTATCGATTCGGTTGGCTTGTTCTACACGGTGGTTGGAAACGGCAAGACGTTGACCGCGACGACCTGTTTCCCAGAAACGAACTTTGATACCCAACTCCACGTGTATTGCAACACATGCCAGCTCTCGTGTATCGCAAATAATGACGATGGCCCAGGAGACTGTTTGAAGGGATCGCAGGTCACTTGGTGCAGCGAGCCCGACCAGGTCTACATGATCCATGTTTCCGGCTTCCTTGGGGATCGGGGTGATTTTAAGATCGCGGTTTCGGAAAGCGAGGCGGCGTGCTCGAATGCCGCACCGTGCGCAACAGAATGTGATGTGCCCTGTCCCGGAGGCGCGATCGCCGAGAACGAGCAGAATTGCGGGTTCGATTACACCGATGTCACGAACGCCGGGTGCAGCTCAACGATTCAGAACTTCACCGAGATCGAACCCGGCCAGACAATCTGCGGTAGATCCGGAACCTACCAAACCTCACTCACAAACAACCGTGATGTTGACTATCTCCGGTTTACGATCGAAGAAAGATCTGATGTGACTATCGATGTTTCAGGCAACTTCCTGTACGAGGCGTTTTTGTTGAGCGATGTGTGTGCGACACCCGAGGTCTTCGATGCCGAGGTTGGTGCGCTATGTCAGGAAGGACAACTCGAAGCAACCCTCGATGCAGGTACCTACCACATTCTTATGAGGCCTCAAGGGTTCGTAGGCGTATCTTGCACGCAGTCGAACTGGACGATCTCGCTCGATGCACAGCCGGCTCAATCACTCGGCGCCTGCTGCTTCGATGAAGGCTGTACCTGCCAGATCACGGCCGAGTTGTTCTGCCAGACTTCGGGAGGAACCTTCCGAGGTGAAGGGACAACTTGCGAGACAGACGGGACGTGTCGCGATTGTCCTGGGGATGCGAATGGTGACCGTCTTGTCAGTGTGACGGACTTTGTCGATGTTCTTTTGAACTTTGGTCGCACAGGCGCGCAATTGGCAGATGCGGATTGCAGCGGAGCGGTTGATGTTCAAGACTTCATTGATGTCTTGCTGAACTTTGGAAGCAATTGCAACTGAGAAACCATAGAGTTAATTGCCCCTTGCGGGTACGGGCCTGCCCTCCTGGATTTCGGCACCCTCGATAATAGAGTGCGCTGCCGCTTCGCCCGCATCCCGGAGTGACTGCTCGATTTCTCGCGAGATCGAAGACTTCTGGTTCATTGGTGTGTCGGTATCATTGATGAGGTGGAGTGTCTGGGTCGGGAACGCGAAGTCAACACCGAGATGGTCCGCGAGACGAAGCACATCGAGGATGAACCGATGCCGTTCGCGGAGTTCGGTCGCCCAGTCGGGGCAGCGGAAGAACATGTAGAGCAGGATGTCGACGGAATGCGCGCCGAGATCGTTGACTTCGACGAGGAAGAAATCTTTGCGTGTGTAGGGGTGTTTGCGGACGAGTTCACGTACACCGGCGCAGAAGGTTTCGAGGCGATCAGGCGGAGTTGCGTACGTAACGGTGAGTGTTGATTTGTACCGCCTGTATTGACGTCTGCCGTAGTTGTCGACACGTGCGCGCACCAGTGTGGAGTTCGGCACGGTGACGAGCGAGTTGTAGAACGTTCTGATGCGTGTGGAGCGGAGTCCGATCTCTTCGACGGTGCCGTCAACGCCATCGATGTTGACCCAATCACCGACTTCAAATGGGCGATCAGCGATGACGGCGATAGAGCCGAAGAAATTCTCGATGGTGTCCTTCGCAGCGAAAGCGAACGCAAGACCACCGATACCCAGACCGGTGAGGAGCGGAAGGATTTCGATATCGAGTGAGTTCGCGACATAGACAATGCCTATCGCGGTAACGAATAGCTTGAGCGCTTTGCGGATGAGGGGCACAAGAAGGTCATCGATCTTCGAGGTGGTCTTCTCTGCCTTGCGTTCAATAAATTCACCGATGAGGTCGACGAAGCGGTACGCCGCCCAGACTGCCGCAAGCGTTGCGAAGACGTTGGCGGCGATGCGGAGGATTGCCTCAGCCGTTGCGGGCAGATCGAGCAGCGTGATGGTGAAGTAGACCGAGGTCGCGCCCGCAAGCATGCCAACCGGTCTTGCGACGCGGAGGATGAGCTGCTTCGTATCGTGAGGTGTCTTCCGATCATCTTCCTTCTTGAGAAACCGACGCGAGATGAGTGTGGTGACGTGGCGGAAGAAGAAATCGATCATCACTCCCGAAAGGATCAGAACGAAGAGCGAGATCCATTGGAAGTAGGCAACCGAGAGCAACGAGTTATCAACAAGGATCCCGAGTCCCAGCCGACGGTACAGACCCGCGAGCCCCCGATCGGGAAAGACGGCCGTGTAGAGCGACGAGACGTTTTCCGCGGTTTCGGGCGTGAATCGCCAAGCCCCTTCTGCTGATCGCGACAGCTGGATGTTCAGATCGAGTTCTGCGAGCTTGGGCGGTTGGTATGTCGCTACTCGTCCGGAGGGATCCTGGCGAATAAACGGCGCCATGACTATGTTCTGCTGGCCCGGCACGTACGGGATCTCGACCGCGGTTCCTTCGAGCACATCCCCGAATTTTCGGATCAGATCGGGCGTAATGGCCAGCCCGGTGACACCCTCGGAGTCGAAACACGCTTCTGCCGATTGGATCGCTGCTTTTCGCAGAGTCAGTGTCGAAGCATCCCTGAGTCCCTCGTACGCGTCGAGATACGTTTGGATCGTCTGCCCCGGCGTAGAAAGCCCTAAAGGAGCCTCGGCTTCGGACGGTGAGACGGTTTCTGGCTGCTGCTCGATCGTCGGAAGGACTTCTTGCGCGATCACAGGAAGCGACCACAACGCGAACAGCAGGACAACAGCAGAGATCAGGCGTGACATACACCTGAGGATACGCTGAGCGGTCAGAGTTGCCACCGGACAGGCTCGAGCGAGGCCGGGAGGTAGAGCGGGTGGGATGGCTCACCCATGCTCGTCATACGGAGGTGATGGAGGCGGTTGCCCGCAGAACGAGAGAGAATCAGACGCACACGGGCGGATCGATCGGCCAGAGAAGCGTGGTTTCCCCATGCCGCGACGACTGTGTCAGCACGTCTCGCGGCTCGTGCGATCGCACGGTCGTTCCCAGGTCCCACGGGATCCTCGGCAAGATAAAGCCCCTTCGGATCCGTCGAACGGAGCGCGAAGATGTTGACGACTTCGAGCGTGCCGAAGCCCCAAGCCTGGGCGTAGCGGAAGCAACGCGTGCAGGTTGGATCGAGCTTGGTCGCGTCTGCTGTGGAAGGGTTGAGCATGACAAACGCTAAGCGGGGGAGCGAATCGTCCCATCCCCGCAGAAGCGTGTAGCGGTAGTGGCGAGTCCGATCGAAGGTGGCCCGAGCAATCATGCGACGCGCAGTCAGAAGTCCCGCCGGCTGAACCGCCAGCAAGCAATCGACAGAATGAAGAACTCAAAGGCAAGCGAGGTGCCGAGGATCCAAAGCACCGATCTTTCGGCAAACTCTTCCTCAAGGCGCTCGGAGACCATTTCCATCTCTCGTTGCCCATCTGAAGTTGTGATGAGTGATTCGAGCGATCGATCATCTTCCTCCTCGACAGCGAGACCCGAGTCGGCGAGTTGGCGCGTGAGGAGGGACATGGTTTCCGCGGTCTTGGGAAGAACAGTCTTGAGAGCGAGGACGCCTTGGTGGGCCGGTCGGAGCCAGCTGAGATTGTCTTCTGCAGACTCGCGCTGCGGGTTGGCGGTCGTTTCAAGGAATTGCTCGGCTCGCTCGATCCGAGAGACCAGCGTTTGCCGTTTGCGTTCGATATCAGCGTCGTTCGAGTCGGCCGGTAGGGTTGCAAGTTCCTCGCGCCGAACCTCGAGCTGGGTTTCGATGCGTTCCGCTCGCTCGATTTTGATGTCCTGTGAAGCAACAAAGAAAAGCCCTGTGCCCTCAACCTGGTGGAGCAGGAAGAGAAAGAACCAGAAAAGAATGGTCAAGAGCAGGGATGCGATCGTGGAGCGTGTCAGAACGCCCATAAGCAGGCAGAAGGATGATAGGAAGCTGAAGAATACGAGGACAATCGGGAGGGCAAGGAAGAGTTCAGCGATGAAGCCGCCGCCTTGGATCCCGATCGCAAAGAAAGAGGCGAGCGTAAATACGCAGACCTGGCCTGCCATAAACAGAAGACCGCCGAGGAACTTCGAGAGCAGGACAACGGTTCGCCGGACAGGTCTTGAAACAGTGAGCTCGATGGAACCGTCAGCGATGAGGTCTGGGACCAGGCCCGAAGTTGAAACAAGACCAAGAATAGAGGCGATCCAGGTGAGCCAGAACGCTCCGATCAACGAGAAGAGGAGGCCGTAGAAGACCTTCGGTTCAACAACCGCGCTTCCGAAAGTCGCTTCCTCGAGGTCGAAGCCGAAGAGCGTGATGCCGTACTCGGTTTGTCCGATCGCGAGAGGGATAAGCCCTGCGAGGAATGAGAGGATGAGCGTCAGCCAGAACAGCTTCTTGTTCCGGAGCCCGATCTGCGTTTCCCACAAAATCGTCATCACTTGACGCAGAAGCATCATGGCGAATTCACCTTCGCACCGGGGGTGTGGTCCTCAACAAGGTCGATGAACAGTTCCTCAAGCGATGGACGGTGCGGCGTGATCCGCTCGACCACGATGCCGCTCGCACGCGCGCGGTCGATGATCGGCTGGATCTCGTTTGCGTCTGTCGTTGGCACCGAGACTTGGCGATCAGGCTCTGACACGCTCGTATTTGCCGCGACATCGACCAGCGACTCAGCACCGTGCGACACCCGTATGTCGTATCGGCGTTGATCACGGGTCAGCTCATCAATCGTCCCGGCGGCTCGCAACTCACCCTTCAGCATGATCGCCACCCGATCGCAGCATAGCTCAAGCTCGGAGAGCAGGTGTGAGTTGATGAATACCGCTCGCCCTTCGTCTTTGAGTTGGAGAAGCAGGTTGCGGATGTCACGACGCCCGACCGGATCGACCCCGTCAGTTGGCTCGTCGAGCACAACCAATTGTGGGTCATTCACGAGCGCGTTTGCGATGCCAAGACGCTGTCGCATGCCTTTCGAGAACGAACCCACCCGCTTGTTAGCCCAGTCGGCGATGCCAACACGCTTGAGCAGAGTCTGAGCGCGAGGGCGTGACTCTTTTCGTGCGATGCCTGCTAAGGAGGCAAAGTGCAGCAAGACCTGCATCGCGGTGAGGTGTGTTGGAAAACGATGTTGCTCGGGAAGGTATCCGACCTGTGCGAGCGTTGGCTTGTGCGCCACCGGGCGGCCAAGAACAGTCCCTTCAATCGCAGTTGGGCGCACCGCCGTCATCAGGATTTTTACTAAGGTGGATTTCCCCGCCCCGTTTGGCCCAAGCAGACCAAAGATCTCACCCGTGTTCACACGCAGGTCAACTCCTCTGAGGGCTTCCACTTTGCCACGATAGGTCTTTCGCGCGTTCTGGATGTCGATAGCGGGTGTGGGCACAGCAGTTCTATTCTTTGGATTGCTTGGCAATGCGTTTCATCGCGCGGAGCGTTTCTTGGGAGACGTGGTGCTCGATCCCCTCAGCGTCGATCTCCGCCTGCCGCTCGGAGACACCGATTGCGACAAGAAACTTGCGTACCACCTTGTGCCGTTTCCTCGCCTGCGAGGCCAGCTGCTGCCCCTCTTTGGTCAGGGTGATCGGGCGGTAGGGTTGGGTAGAAGCCAACCCCTCTTTGCACAGACGCTTGACGATTCGGCTCACCGTGACGTGAGAGACACCCATAATCTCCACCAGATCGCGAACACGGGCTTCGCCTTCCGATTCAATCAGATCACTGATCGCTTCGACATAGTCTTCAGCAGTTTCGTCGGAGTGGTCGGCTCGGGTTCTCGAAAAG
>JBCDAP010000123.1:0-5965 GCA_039185335.1 Planctomycetota bacterium
GGCACAGTCCTGGTCATGCTTGCATCAGCTCTGTTCGCAACACTCGGTGTCGAAGTCCAACCCAAACTCCCAGAAACGGTTCTTGTTGATGGCGTCGAGCAACTCCGTCTTGTCGACAACACAGACAAGGACGTCCTCACCGCCGTCAACCTTCTCTCTTCCGACGGGCTCTACTGGTGCCTCTCCACGCTCGTCGACAACTTCATCGGCTTCGCGCCGCTAGGCATCGTCCTGGTTGGCATGCTCGGCATCGGTGTTTCCGAACGCTCGGGCCTTCTTGCCGACCTGCTCAAGCTCTTCGCCACCATCGTCCCCAATCAGTTGATCACGCCCGCCTTCGTCTTCCTCGGCATCATGAGTTCGCTGGGGATGGATGCGGGCTATGTCGTCCTACCACCGCTCGCCGCCGCTGTGTACGCCGGCCTTGGCCGATCCCCTCTCGTCGGTATCGCCGCTGTATTCGCAGGCGTCTCAGCAGGATTTAACGCCAACCTGCTCGTCACAGGCCTTGATCCGCTGCTCGCAGGCATCACGAACGAAGCCGGCGCTATCATCGATCCCACGACCAACGTCGCTCCAACAGCGAACTGGTACTTCATGGCGGCATCCACCATCATCATCACCTTCGCGGGATGGTTCGCCACTGCTTTCTTCGTCGAGCGACGGATGAACATCAAACCAGCCGAAGAGGGCGGCCCCAGCGCCGACCACGCATCGGAACACGAACCCATCAAGGTCGCCCCGCTCATCTACGCAATCGCATCTTTCTTCGCGGTAATCGCCCTGGTCATCATTCTCGCCCTCATCCCGGGGTCACCGCTCTACGGCAAGGTCGATGCGAGTGATCCCAAATCCTTCGACCGCTGGGTTGCCAACATCGTGCCGATCCTGTTCTTTGCCTTCCTTACGCCTGGCCTCGTCTTTGGCTTCATGAGCCGGACAATCAAAGGCGGTAAGGATATCACCGACATGATGATCGAAACCATGAAAGACATGGCGCCCATCATTGTGCTCGCCTTCTTCGCCGGCCAATTCGTCAAGCACTTCGAGCATTCCAATCTCGGTGCCATGCTCGCCTACTCTGGGGGGGAACTCCTCTTCGCTGCCGGCCTTCAGAACTACCCCATCCTCCTCCTTATCGCTTTCATCATCGTCGTTGCTTTCTTCAACCTGTTTATGGGATCCATGAGCGCGAAGTATCTCATTCTCGCTCCGATATTCGTTCCGATGCTCATGCTCGTGAACATCAGACCCGAACTCACCCAGGTGACCTACCGAATCGGCGACTCCATCACCAACATCGTGACCCCATTAAATGCCTACCTGATCATCATCCTTGTCTTCATTCAGCAATACGCCAAGAAAGCCGGGATGGGCACGATCATCTCGCTAATGCTCCCCTACACGTTCGTCTTCGGCATCGTCTGGACAATTCTCCTCATCGTCTGGCATGCTCTCGGAATCCCACTCGGCCCGGGGGACTCGATTTTGACACCGGACGCAACGCAAACCATCCTCGCGCCATAGCCGACCACTCTTTACAATGCCGTCGCCTCGCGAGGACATGCGTGGGGCATACATCTCAATCCTTACCCAGGGAAACCGCGACTCGATGCAAAACAGCTCCTCGAAATCAGCTCCTGAGCCGTGCGTTCTCGTCATCTTTGGTGCGTCAGGCGACCTCACTCGACGCAAACTCATCCCCGCTCTCTACGAACTCGATAGTGCCAACCAGCTTCCCGAGGGCCTCGCGGTCATCGGTCTCTCTCGCACAGAGATGTCGGACCAAGAGTGGCGGAACCACCTCCGGCCCATGATCGAGGAAAAGGTCGGCTCCTGCGACGAGGAATGCTGGGCCCGCTTCTCCGCTCGCCTCCACTATCTCCCAGGCTCCGGCACCGATGTCGAGGTCTTCCCAAAGCTCGATGAACTCGCACGCGAAATCGGCAAGAAGAACAACATCCTCAAAGCCACAGCCTCAGAAGACCAAGACAAACCCTGGGCCAACCGCCCCAACATCCTCTTCTACATGTCCGTCGCGCCGAAACTCTACAAACCCATCTCGGAAGCCATCGCCAAAGCCGGCCTCATCAGCTACGAGTATTCCGTCGCCGCGTCGCAAGACCCCTCACTTCCATGGGAACGCGTAATCGTCGAGAAACCGATCGGCCACGACCTCCCCTCGGCTACCGAACTCAACCGCGCCATGGGTGCCGTCTTCGACGAATCCGCCATCTACCGCATCGACCACTACCTCGGGAAAGAACTCGTCCAGAACATCCTCGTCTTCCGCTTCGGGAACACGATCTTCGAGCCCCTCTGGTCTAATCAGTACGTTGATCACGTCCAGGTGACCGCCGCCGAGTCACTCGGTGTCGGATCGCGGGCCGCCAACTTCTACGACGATGCAGGCGCCACGCGTGACATGATCCAATCCCACCTGCTGCAGGTCTTGGCCCTCGTCGCGATGGAGCCGCCGCTCCGGTACGACGCCGCCTCGATCCGGCGCGAGAAGGTCAAGCTCATCGAGTCGATCCGCCCGATCGACCCAGCGAGCGCGCACAACCACGCCGTTCTCGGAACCTACGCCGCATCCAACAACTCCAGCGACGAAGACAACGGCAAGGGCTACGTCGATCTTGATGGTGTCGACCTCGCACGCAAAACCGAAACTTATTCCGCAGCTCGCCTCCTTATCGACAACTGGCGATGGACAGGCGTCCCCTTCTACGTCCGCTCGGGCAAGAAAATGGCACGCAAGCTCACCGAAGTTGTCGTCCAATTCAAGCAACCGCCCGCCAACATCTTCCGCGAACTCGAACCATTCGCCTCGGGCATGGTCCGCCCCGCCAACCGCATCATCATCAACATCTCACCCGATGAAGGATTCTCGCTCCGCTTTGAAGCCAAGATCCCCGGCGGGTCGCTCCGCATGGGCTCGGTTAAGATGGACATGGACTACGCCCACGTGTTCGATGCGAAGCCTATCGAAGCTTACGGACCGCTGATGCTCGACGCGATGCGAGGCGACCAAACCCTCTTCAAGCACAAGCAAGAGGTCGAGGGCACGTGGCGTGTTGTCGAGCCGATTATCGCGAACAGTGAGTTGCGCGACCGCATCGAGACCTACGCCGCGGGCTCGTGGGGACCAGCTGGAGCGGACGCTCTTCTCGCTCGGGATGGACGCGCCTGGCACAACCCCGCAACAGACGAACGCCGCTAGTCCGCTATGCCTTGATTCGACCGAGCAAACTCGAAGGAAGAGGTGTACCCGAGTTCGGCCATGAGCCAGCCGGCGATCTCCTCAAAGGCGCGTACCTCATCCTCGCTCAACTCGCCAACCCAATCGCCAGCAATCCCCTTGCGGAAATGCGAGGTCGAGTCCGTATCACCATGCTCTCGACCGCCCGTCACCGCATCAAAGCTGGAAGCCGCGAGACAAGTTTCGATGCTTGCTTCTGAGCTGTCGAGACCGAGGAAATCCAACATCCGTCCAGCCATAGGGCGTGGATCGCTCAACAATGCTTCATAGTGCACTTCAAGATAGCGATCGCTGTGCGCACGCCCCCAGTCACGGGCCAAAGTGATGTACTTCACCCAATGATGCTCCGCAAAATATCGTGCGTAATCCGCGTTATTCGGGAAATTCTGACGGAACTTTTCTTCGTTCTCTCGCAGGTTGTGGTATCGCCCCGAGACGATGCCGTCTCGCCCATCACGAATGATGTGAATCACACGACAACCCGGAAACACCTTGTCAAGAAGCGGCAATGTGAGCGCGTGCTCGGGCGTCTTTTCACCTATCGCTTGGATCTGATCCAGCTGGCCACCTGCCCACTTTGCAAACAGCAACCCCGCCGCAGCGCGTACCAACCCGGTTGTTTCAGCCTCTGAAAGAAAATCATCACCGTCTTCGCTCACATCCGGAATCGTGATGTGATTGCCCCAGCACTTCACAACCTCTTGCATCAACGGAATCAGCACATGCATCAGCTTGTACTCGCCACGACAGATCGCCTGCGGGTGTGCATCAAGCATCAACTGCAACCAGCTCGTCCCGGATTTTTGGCACCCCACCACGAAGAACAGTGTCTTGGCAAGAGCCTCCGCCGAAGAACTCAGATTATCCCCTGAACGTGGCATGCTGTATCTATCGGCAGAGGATCACGCGGACTCTTGATAATCGAGAAGGGACCACGCACGACCACAGCACCAATGCGTTCCCTACCGTGAGAATCATCACATTCGAACTGCCGAATAACTTGCCTCGGGCGAACATCTCGCAGCCTCACACAATACGGCTACAAGGACTCCCATCAACATATGGGACAGCACGAAGCGACAACCAGCAAACGACGAAAGGTACAAAGACATCTAACTTCGCACCATCATCCAAACAACACCTCTCGGGGCAGGCAAAGAGCCATTACCATTCGGACTCCTTACCCTGGAGAACCTTTGATGCGTCAGCTCGCCCTTGCCGTTCTTACGATCACCGGCTTCACGCTCGCCGCTTGTTCCGCGTCGCGCACCCCTGGCACCATCTCCGAACGCATTGGCGACGAGATCATGGTCGCCGGCAAGCTCGTCCACACCGGCACACCCGTCGTCCTCTGGACCGATCCCGGAGGCTACGACGCCTACCGCACCGAATACCGCTTCACACCATTCGACCAACGCGAATACGACCCCGAATTCCGTGAGCTCAACGGCCCTGCCCGTTTCAACATGCGTCACCACAACCTCACGGAGCAACAACGCGAAGCCGTCCGCGGCGGCGGATGGGAATTCGAACTCCTTCAAGACCAAGTCGATCAGTTCGTCCTCCACTACGACGTCTGCGGCACCTCCCAGCGCTGCTTCGAGGTCCTCCACGACCACCGAGGCCTCTCCGTCCACTTCATGCTCGATATCGATGGCACCATCTACCAAACCCTCGATCTCAAAGAACGCGCCTGGCACGCCGCCCACGCCAATACGCGCTCCATCGGGATCGAGATCGCCAACATCGGCGCCTATCCCCCTAACGACCCCAAAGAGACCCTCGACCACTGGTACGGCACCGACAAGTACGGCAACACCATCATCACCCTCCCCGAATCCATGGGCGACGGCGGCGTGCGCACACCAAACTTCACCGCCTATCCCGCCCGCAACGATCGCGTCCTCGGCCCCATCCACGAACGCCCGCTCGAGCAGTACGACCTGACCAACGAGCAATACGAAGCCCTGATCAAACTCACCGCCGCGCTCTGCACCGTCTTCCCGAAGATCGAGCCCGATTACCCACGCAACCCCGACGGCTCACTCCTCACCGGAGTCATGCCGATCGAAGAGTGGGAAACCTACGGCGGCATCATCGGCCACTTCCACCTCACCACCGGCAAGATCGACCCAGGCCCCGCCATCGATTGGGACCGCATCGTCAACGGCGCACGCGCGCACATGCGGTAAGTCGCAGAAAAACGAGTTCGGTCAACCCGAGAAAAATTCGCGAGGCCCCGAGACCAACACTCCAACCCGCTCTGGGACCTTCGCCAACAACTTGACTGCAAGCTTCTCATCCTTCATCCGATTGAGGACCCTAACCGTTCTCTTCGAATCTGTTGCATAAAGCACCTCCAAACAATCACGGATCTGACGACGATGTCTCCAATGCGTGATGGAGTCGTGATCGCAAGCCAAAGCTTCTACAATAGTGGTGGCCATACTGAGATCTCCAGGAAAAATTCCTTGGAACAGCAAACTCAAAGCCTGGGCAAAGCTGCCAGGATGCTCAATCGCCTTGGCTTGTTTCAAGAGTCTGTTGCATTCCACAGCAGCCGACTTGGCATGACCTCTTTCGACAAGAGCCCGCACAGGCCATGCCGATACACCAACCACTTTGTACGAATCGGTGCTCGACTTCGCTCGTTTCAAAGATTCCATCGCGATGGGATGAACTCGATCCTCCGGCGCATAACGA
>JBCDAP010000124.1:0-5809 GCA_039185335.1 Planctomycetota bacterium
CCGGCGTGTCCATCAAGCAATACGCCACGTCCGACCCAAGACTGGTCGAAAGCTCCGCCAGTTCCTCGTGCGACAGCCCGAGGTTAAAGAGGTCATTCACCGCAACGAGCATCGCCGCCGCGTCGGCCGATGCTCCACCCAGACCGCCGCCCACGGGGATCCGCTTGTCCAGCTTGAGCTGCACCGGCAACGATCGCCCCGCATGCTCCTCGAGCATCAGGTGAGCACGGACCGCCAGGTCCTTCGTGATGGACCAGTCGATCGGCGAACGGACCGGCGCTTCGGCGTGCCAGAGGATCGCGTACCGCGAGAGGCGGTCCGCTTCGAGACGTGTCACCATCAATTCATCCGCCAGATCAAGCCTCGCCATCCAAGAAGCGATCGGGTGATACCCATCGGTCTGGGCAGACGCCTCGGCGACTGCGAGCGCGAGGTTGATCTTGGCACGCGCGTGCAGAGAAACCGAAACGCGATCGGTCGGATCGGAGTGCGGCGCTGGGTCAGGAATGTTGTGCGGCGTGGATGACATCACGTGGATGGTAGGTCGTTTCCTATCCCGGGAACTCTGCGAGCAGCACCTGCCGTTCGTGCTCGTTGCGGATCCGAACCATGCGTTGGCCTTCCCATGATGGCTCGAGAAAAACCTCGGCATACTTGCGGCGGTTCCGCCCGTGTGTCCGAATCGACCAGAGGATCACCGAATCGGTCGACAAAAACGATCGGCGGAGCGACTCCGTGTTGTTCGTGGCCCAAAGTGTTTTCTTCGTCCACGCGTGCTCCGCAGAGCGCTTGGCCACACGCCACCATGTCAGCAGCCTGGGCATGTCGAGCCAGACAACCAGCTCCGCGCGCGGGAGGATGAGATCCTGGGCTCCGACCGACGTGTAGTTGCCGTCGATGATCCATCGATCCTGAGCGACAGCCTGCCGAACCCGATCAAGAAACTCTTCATCAGGCGCCTCTTGCCAACCGTCACGCCAGTGGAGCGCATCGAGTTCCACGTGTGGCGCCTTTGTGCGCGACGCGAACTCATCAGCGAACGTGGATTTCCCCGATCCTGATGTCCCCACTACAACCGCGCGCATCATTCACCTTTGGCATCAACCACCATGTCCGCCAGCTCGCGGAAAGCTCCGCGCCCGCCACCCGCTTCGAGGATGATATCCGCTTTGGAACGAACGTCTTTGTGCGCATCGCCCGGGCACACGAACAGCCCCACGTGCCCGAGCACCGGCAGGTCGATGATGTCGTCACCGATGAATACACACGCCTTTGGTTCAACACCCAGCTGTTCGCACACGCGGAACAGGCGCTCGTCTTTGGGTCCTATGTCGGTATTGATCACATCTACATCGAGGTCTGCGGCCCGGGCCTCGAGAGAGCCACGCTCTTTGGTCGAGCTGATCCATGCGATCTTGACGCCGGCTTTGAGGAGTTGCTTGTGCCCCACGCCGTCTTTGGTGTTGAAGATGCGTCCGCCGGTGCCATCGGCAAGGCGGATGATCCCGCCGTCGGTGAGGACACCATCAACGTCGGAAATAACGGCTTTGGTGTTGGCAAGCGCTGCGTGTTGCTCCGCGAGAGGCTGATCCATGCGGGCATGCTACGCGAACGCACGCGGTCAGTCCGCCTTTGTAAGGTGCACGGGCTCGCGCACCGTCCGATCGGTCTGCGTGTTCCCGGTGTTCAGTGTTGTGGCCGGCTCGAACAGGATCACCTCGACCTCTCGCTCGGCGACCGGGCGGTGTTCAACACCCCTCGGGACGACCAACATGTCGCCCTCTTCAAGCTCGACGGAGTGGTCGCGGAACTCCACAATAAATCTTCCGCGGTGCACCAGGAACAGCTCGTCTTCGTGCTGGTGATGGTGCCAGTCGAACGTACCGCAGAACTTGACGAGCTTGACCTGTTGCCCGTTCAGCTCCGCAGCGACGCGAGGTGACCAGTGATCGCTGAAAGATGCGAAACCGCTGTCGAGATTGATTTTCATGCCCCGATTTTAGAACGTGCCAGGTGCCACGACCCAGCTTCGCTAGGTCGTGTTCGCGTTTGTTCGCGGAAGGCACGACGCAGCAAGCTGCATCGTGATACCTATACCGTGGAACAGCAAGCTTCAAAGCGACAACCGCGAGCGTTTCCGCTCGCGGCTGTGGATTGGTATTCAAGAAATGTGATTTTCGCTCAGACCTTGTCTTTGAGGGCCTTGAGCGGGCGAACCTTGACGACGTTGCGAGCCGGCTTGGCCTTGAACATGGTCTCTTCGCCGGTGAAGGGGTTGATACCCTTGCGAGCCTTGGTGGCGGGCTTGCGCTGGACGGTGACCTTCATCATGCCGGGGACATTGAACGAGCCGATGTTGCCCTTCTTCAGGTCGGCAGCGATCATTTCTCCCATCACATCGAAGACCGAAGCCACTTCCTTCTTGGAAATACCGACGTGGTCGGCGATGGTGGCGAGCACTTCGCTCTTCGTCCGAGCCTTGGCTTTGGCTCCAACGATCCGGGCGGGCTTCTTCCCAGCGGGAGCCTTCGCGGTCGTCTTGCGAGTGGTGGTCTTCTTGGTCGTCTTGCGGGCACCCGCTTTCTTCGTGACGCGTTTCTTGGTTGTACGCTTTGCCATGGCACTTGCTCCTGTTAGTCGGGCGGGGCTTGCGGCTTCCTGCCGGCCCGTCCGAGACGCCTTTAACGAGTGTCTTCCAACGCGAAAAACACTTGTTTTGCAGGGTTGTACGTCTTACAACATACAGGAACAAGTCTTTATCGGTCCCGTTTTGTACTTTTTTTGCAGTGTTTTTTGTCCGGTATGCCGATAGACGATGTGTGCAGCTGGGAGAACACCTCGCCCATCTGGGTGATTCGACGTCCAGAAACACCTGTGGATTCCGGGGTTTTCGTGCAGTCGAGCCATCTCCTTCCCGATAAAGCTGCAGTGATCCGTGCCGTTTGCGGGCTCTCCGATTTCTTCCGGAGTCGAGATATGGACCAGATGCCAAGCGATCGTCGGCAGTTCCCTCGGACTGTCACTGTGAAGCCCTGCAAGGTGCGATCTACGAATTCAACCCGGTATATCTCGGGCCAAACCTCGGATTATTCGAACGGAGGCGCGTTGCTCTGCGTTTCCTCGGAGCACGCACTCAAAGCCGGCGACACCATCGAACTCGGTATCGCGTGGGCCAACGAAGCGGTTCTGCAAGACCGTCTAATGCGTACCGCGACCGTTCGCCGTGTGATCTCTATGAACGAATTCGAGCAGGCACTGGGAATCGAATTCGCCGAGGTCGAAAAGGTTGCCGAGCGGAAAGCTGCCTGAACCAAGCATCGATTCTTCGACACATTGGCCACCGAGGGGCTCACGACTTGAGCCGCTTCACCACATCTGCTTCTCGGCTTGCAAGGGCGTAGCGCCTAGAATCTGCATCTGGAATGAAGCTTCCGTTGAAGCCGATTTCCCTCAAGCTGAGGAGTCGCCCCCATGCTGATGTGGCAACCCACTCTTCCCGATCTCTACCGCGAGCTTTCTGACGAAGCTCTCGAGATAGGTATCCGTGATCGCAAGGCAGAACTCGGTGACAAGCTCATTATCCTCGGGCACCACTACCAAACCGACCGTGTGATTCGGCACGCCGACTTTACGGGCGATTCTCTGAAGCTGTCTCAACTCGCCGCGGAGGCGGTCGAGAAGCAGAACGCCTCGTACGTCATCTTCTGCGGCGTGCACTTCATGGCCGAATCCGCTGACCTTCTCGCACCGGAGGGTACGGCGGTCGTTCTTCCCGACCTGTCCGCGGGATGCTCGATGGCCGACATGGCCGACTATGACGACGCTCTCGAGGCGTGGGACACACTGCACGCCGAGTTGAAGTCACAAGGATTCGAAGGACGCGTCGTCCCGGTGACCTACGTGAACTCCTCCGCGGCGATCAAGGCCTTCGTGGGCATGAACGACGGCGCCTGCTGCACCTCGTCGAACGCAGCCAAAGTCTTCGAATGGGCCATGAACGGTGGAGCCACCCCCCGTAGCGACGGGGAGGAGATCAAGCTCCTGTTCTTGCCTGACCAGCACCTCGGGCGGAACACGGCCGCGGCGTACGGACTCGATGTTGCCTCGGAAACCGCGGTGTACGACCCAAAGCTCGCTCGAAAGGGCGAAGCTCTGGGCGGGATGACCCCTGAGCAACTCGCGGCGGCCAAGGTCGTTCTTTGGGCAGGTCACTGCTCGGTCCACAAGCTTTTCCGCCCCGAGCACTGCGAGCAGATCAAACAAGAATCACCCGAGACCACCATTATCGTCCACCCCGAGTGCGCGAAGGAGGTGGTCGACCTGGCGGACATGGCCGGCTCGACCGAATACATCATCAACGCGATCCGCACCGCGGAGCCCGGCACCAAGTGGGCAATCGGGACGGAGCACAATCTGGTCGCGCGTCTGTGTACGGAAGCCGCTGAGCGAGGCGTGGAGGCGCGCATCCTTTCGGATTGCCAATGCCTGTGCACCACGATGTATCGGATCGACGAGCCGCACCTGCTCTGGGTGCTCGACAACCTCGCTGAGGGCAAGGTTGTGAATCAGATTTCGGTGCACGCCGAGGCTCGTGAGTTTGCGGTCGCGGCGCTCGATCGGATGCTGGAACTGAAGGTCACTGTTCCGCTTTCTGCGAAGGGATAATGCTTTCGGCCTCGCGGGATTTCGCTACAATATGGCTTGCATTCAACGACTTTTTGCAGAGGACCATGTGATGGCTGAGACGACCACACCTATTCACGCCACCGACATCATCGCACAGCCCGGCACGATTTGGCAGCACCTTCGTCCGGCTTGGGCCGAATCGTTCGGAGGCCACGCTCTTGCGATCGCTGGTGGCATCGCATTGATCACGATCGGGGCGTACATCTCTGTGCCAAATCCGATGGGCGTACCCACGACCTTGCAAACGCTCGCGGTCATGCTTGTGGCGATGTGCCTTGGCAGCAGACTCGGTATCGCCGCGGTTGCCTCGTATCTCACTCTCGGCATCGCTGGTGCTCCGGTCTTCTCCCCCTCGACACTTCATATCTCGTTGACTGCCGGCTTCCTGGGAGGCTTCCTTGTTGCCGCCTTTGTGACCGGTTCGCTGGCCGAGCGTGGGTGGGATCGGTCGCTTTGGCGTTCGATGATCGCCATGCTAGCGGGCGGCTTGACCGTCCTTGTATGCGGCTGGGCTTATCTGGCGGTCGGAGGCGCTGCCTTTGGTCTCGCGCTCAACGACGATTCTGCGGCCATCAGCGTGAGCAGCGCTCTGGGTTTGTTCGTGGCACCCTTCATTCTGATCGAGATCATCAAGTCCATCGTCGGCGGTGTCTTGTTGCCTGCGGCACGCAAAGTGATCCGCTCGAGCTGAGTGATGAAGTCTTTGGTCACTTTTGGTTTTTTTAAGCAGCCTGGCTTAGAAAGACTGCCGTGAACGGGGATGGACCACTCCCTGACGGTCGCGGCTCGTTGTGCGGCGGTCTCTTCGCGGAGGCGGGACGCCTCCGCCACCGGTTTCTGCGAGAGTTTGCATGAAAAAGCCCACCGCGAGGGGTGGGCTCTTCTTTTTTCCTTGTCCTTCTCTTTTGAGCAGCTTAGCGGCGACGGCGGGTCGCGGCGAGACCGGCCAAAGCGAGCAAGCCCGCTGTTGATGGCGTCGGGATAAAGTTGGTGAGGACGACCGCATTGGCTTCGTAGCGGATGTCGAAGGTCCCGCCGTCGATGACGTTGAGGGTGTCGAAGGTACCGGTGACGTCGGCGGCGGTGAGGATGCGGAATTCGTCGCTCGCGCTCGCGGAGAAGC
>JBCDAP010000125.1:0-5783 GCA_039185335.1 Planctomycetota bacterium
CAGATGAGCTGATCGAGATCCTCCCTCCGACCCGCGAAGCCGGCGAACAACTGGTCGAAGCGGGCGATTTCGACAAATTGATCTTCACCGGATCAACACGAACAGGACGAGCCATCGCCCGCGTGCTCGCAGACCGCCTGATCCCGAGTTCGCTCGAATTGTCGGGATGCGATTCGGCGATCGTGCTCGCGGACGCCAACCCAGAACTAGCAGCTCGCGTCATTGTCAACGCTGTGCGGATGAACCGCGGGCAAACCTGCATGGCCCCGCGAAGGGTTATCGTGGACGCAGCCGTTCGTGCCGAGTTCGTCGAATCGCTCAAGCGTGCCGTGAATTCCGAAAGCGAATCCAGCGATCCGGCAGCCGGGGTCGTCACCCCGGGCGAAGCCGGCCGTGTGCGATCGATGATCGAATCGCACAAGACCGCTGGTTGCGAAGTGCTCATCGACGACACGATCGCGGTACTGCTCGACGTCGAAGGCGATTCGGAACTGGCCCGGGGAGAGTGGTTCGCTCCGCTCCTCACCATCATCTCCGCACGCAACGAAGAAGAAGCCATCGCGATCCATCGCCAGCACGAGCAGCATCTCACAACGTCGGTCTTCACAACCACGCCCGACCGAGCAAAACGCATCGCGGTAGCACTCACCTCTTCCAACATCACCATCAACGACTGCATTCTCCCCATCGCCCATCCCGGCGTGGGGATCGCAGGAAGAGGCCCATCCGGCTGGGGAATCACCCAGGGAGAATCAGGTCTGCTTTCGATGACACACGAGGTCGTCGTCTCAAAAACCCCCGGACGGTTCCGCATCCCTCCCGAACCTCCCAGCGAAGAACAAGTCTCGATGCTTCGTCGCGGGATGCGGTACATATATGGCAACAGAAGCGGCCGAGCGGGCCTCACCAGTGTCACGCGATCGAACGGAAACGGATCAGAATGAACGCAAAGCATGTCATCGTGATCGGCGGCGGGCTCGCCGGGCTCTCAACCGCAGTCGAACTCGCAACACACGGCTTCCGCGTCACGATCGTGGAACAGAATCCCCACCTTGGCGGGAAGATGAACGTCCTTGACGTCCAGGGATTCCAATTCGACATGGGACCCACCATCATCACCCTCCCGCAGGTTCTCCGCGGAATCCTGACACGCTCAGGACGCCAAGTCGAAGACTACATCGATCTCGTTCGCCTCGATCCGCAATGGCGATGCTTCTACGAGGACGGCACCAAAATCGACCTCCTCGAAAACCCGCAACGAATGGCCAAAGCTCTCAACGAGCAGTTCCCCAAAGAAAAGCCGGGCAAGGGCTGGATCGACTTCATCAATTACTCAAGACGTATGTACCGCCTCTCCGAGAAGGTCTTCTTCTTCAAGGACCTGGGCGGCGTCGCCGACCTCATGGGCGACCCCGCCTCCAACGAGCCGGGCATGCTCAAAGAGGTCATGGCCATGCGCGTCCACTCAACTGTCGGCGCGACCGCTCACAAGCATCTCCGCGAGAAGCACATCCTCCAGCTCTCCGAGCACTTCCTCCAGTATGTCGGCTCTTCACCCTTTCTCGCGCCCGCCATCCTCACGCTCATCGCCTCGGCTCAGGTCGACCAAGGATGTTGGTACCCCATGGGCGGCACACGCATGGTCGCGCAATCGCTCGCCCGCGTCATCGAAGAGAGCGACAACATCGAGCACGTGCGTGCCAAAGTCGTCGGCATCCAGACCACCGGCACATCCGTCAAAGCGATCGAACTCGATAACGGCCGCATCATCGAAGCCGACGCCATCGTTTCGAACTGCGATGTACAGCGTACATACGCGCAGCTCATCGGAACCAAAGAAGCCGTCGCAGAACAACAAGCGATCCGACGCAAGTACGAACCCGCCTGCTCGGGACTCGTGCTCTACCTCGGGCTCGATCGCCAGTACGACCATCTGGCACACCACAACTTCCTCTTCGCTGCGACCTCGAAGGGCGAGTTCAGCGAGATCTACGCGAAGGGTGAGCCGGCCTCGAGCCCAACGATCGACCTCGCCGTCCCGTCGCGAACCGATGCGGGCCAAGCCCCAGAAGGCGGCGAAGCACTCTACGCGCTGATCCACACGCCGTACGCGCGCCCCCACCACGAATGGCACGGGCCGGGTGGCATGCTCGAACAGTACCGCCCCATCGTCATGGAAAAACTCCGCACCACCGGCGGCATGCCCGACATCGACGACCACATCGTCGTCGAGAAGCACCTCACGCCCAACATGATTGACAAGATGTACAACGCCGAGGGCGGCGCGATCTACGGCCTCGCCTCCCACGGACGCCTCAACGGCGGGTTCAAACCCAAGAACCGGTCTCGCGTCTACCGCAATCTCTACCTCGCGGGCGGATCGACCAACCCAGGCCCGGGCGTGCCGATGGTGCTCATGTCAGGAGTCACCGCAGCACGCTGCGTCGCGGAGGACCTCGGGGCCGAGCTTGTGGGCAAAGTCAGCGCGAGCGAGGTCGAGATGAAGCACCTGGAACCGATCGGCGCATAGAGCATGGCCGAAACGCACGAGGCGATCCTGCCCGACCGCTACCGCGCGGGCGTCGACCGTTTCATGCGGCGTGACTTTCGCAAGCGCTTATCAAAGGCCTTCTTTGCCGTGAGAGTCATGCACGGCACGCGGGAAAGCCTAGCTGACGCAAATGAATACGAAGGCCCCCTGCTCGTCGTCTTCAACCATCCGGGCTGGTGGGATCCGATCGCGGGAAAGCACATCGGGTACGAACTCATGCCCGATCGCCCAACACTCGCCCCGATGGACCGTGACCAAGTAGAGCGTTTCGCCTTCTTCCGCTGGCTCGGGCTCTTCGGCATCGATCCCGACGACCCCGCGGTGCTCGAACCAATGGTCGACTTTGTGCGCACCCGATTCGCCGAGAATCCGAAACGCTCGTTCTGGATCACAGCACAGGGACAGTTCACAGATGTACGAGCACCGATTCGCTTACGACCAGGCGCAGCCGCACTCGCGGCACGTCTCGATCGCCCCCGCGTTGTGGTCCTCAGCTTCGAGTACACCTTCTGGCAAGACACCAAGCCCGAAGTGTTCGTCCGAGGCGACACCTGCGAAACACCCGAAGGTGACTCAACGACCGCATGGCTGCGAGCAATGACCTCAGCTCTACAACAGAATCAGGACAAGCTTGCCAAAGCGGTCATCGCTCGTCAGACCGACGCGTTCGAAATCCTGCTGGGCGGAGAAGAGGCCAAGATCAACCCCTTCTACGACCTGTGGCTGAAAGTCCGCGGCAAGGGCGGAAGCGTGCCGATGCGCGATCGAAATTCTGAACAACACAACCACAACGGAGAAACCCCGTGAGCGTGCTCGAAGTGTTCCTTGCGATCGGACTCGGCATCACACTCCTCACAGCCGTGATGACGCTGATCAATGTGCCGATTCTCAAGCGCCGCCTCGGCCAGCCCGGCAAGGTCAGCGGATGCACCGTCTCGGTGTGCATCCCCGCACGCAACGAAGCAGACAACATCGTCCAAGTCGTCGAGAGCGTGCTCGCCCAAACCCTTCCCGAAGGCGTCAAGCTCGAAGTCCTTCTCTATGACGACGAATCCGAAGACGGCACCGCCGAGCTGATCGCAGGCTTAATACAACGCGACCCGCGCGTCCGTACGGTGGCAACTCATCCGATGGAGAATGGCTGGTCCGGAAAGATGTGGGCCTGTGAGCAACTCGGCTCCGTAGCGACCGGCGACTGGATCCTCTTCATCGACGCCGACGTCCGCCTCACCAAACAAGCAATCGCACGAACCTTGGAAGCCGCGGAAGGAAAAGAAGACCTCGGGCTCCTGTCATGCTTCCCCGAACAACAGACCGAGACGATCGCGGAACGCCTCATCGTTCCCATGATCCACTTCATCCTGCTGAGCTACCTCCCCTTCCCGCGGATGCGGATGAGCACTTCTCCTTCAGCCTCAGCCGGGTGCGGGCAATACCTCTTCGTTCGCACACAGGACTACCGCGAAGCCGGCCAGCACACGAGCATCCGCAACACCATGCACGACGGCATCAAGCTGACGCGAGCGGTCCGCCGCTTGGGGCGCCACACAGACCTGATCGACGGACTCGGAGTCGCTCGATGCCGAATGTACAACGGGTTCTCAGCCTGCTGGGACGGCTTCACCAAAAACGCCTACGAAGGGCTCGGCTCGGTCCCGTTACTCCTCTTCCTCACGTTCATGCATCTCGTCGGCCATGTCTTTCCCTGGGTGTATCTGTTGATCTCGATCGTACTCGGTGATCTTTCCCAACCGGCAACCACCTTCGCGGGATTGGCTGTCATTGTTTCGATCACCCAACGCACCATCCTCGCAATGGCGTTCAACCAACCCTGGACAGGCGTGCTCCTCCACCCCGTCGGCGTATCCCTCATGACCACAATCCAATGGGCCAGCTTCGCCAAACAAGCTCGCGGCAAACGAACATGGCGCGGCCGAACGCTCGGCGCTGAAGCTTAAAGCTTCTCGCCCCTCCACAAGCTCCCGTGTGCCACTGGCAGCTCGCTGCCAGTGCTTCGGAAACATTGACCACAACACTGAATCGCGAGTAACCCGTGGTACACACCAAGGCGTTTCACAAAAACGAATAGGCCCCGCCTTGGTGGAGGCGGGGCCTGGAGCGAACGAAATCGGGATGGGGTCAGCGGGACATCTGACCCGCGATCATCACCGTGAGGCGATCAGTCCTCGATGATGACGTCGGCAAACTCGGAAGTATCGATGGGCTTGTTGTTCTCGTCGTAGAACTTACCATCGAAGGTCGGATTAGTCTGCACGTAGAAGTAATCGGGAGTCCGCGTCTCGGGCTGCTGGTTCGGGAACGCGAGGCGTGCATCCCAGTTGGCCTGGGCGGCCTGCTGGAACTCCTCGGTCGCTTCGTTGAAGCGGCCAACCGCACGAGCGGAGAGCTCACGGTAAGCCTTCGCCGCAGCGAGAGCCTGATCGATCTGCTGCTCGCGCTGCTGCCAGGCGAGGTACTCATCAGCATACGCACGATTGCGCTCCGAGTCGGTCTGCACGATGCGAGCCTGGAAGAGTGACTGCGTTGCACGATCGTTCGCATCGGCAATCGCGAACTGCGCCGCAGCCGCGGCACGAGCGATACGAGCCTCGCTCACAACACGAGCGCGGGCAACGAGGTCCTCAGCCTCAGCGGTGCCGAACTGAGCGTTGGCATCAGCGAGGAGACGCTCCACCGCGGCCTGAGCAGCGAGCTCGGTAGCCTTCGAGACGTTGCGGAGATACTCAACATCCGCCTGCCCCTTGGTCGTCTCGGCTTCGTTGTGAGCCGCGATCTCGTCAGCGTTCGCATCAGCGATCTTGGCGAACGTGTCCGCGATCGTGACCGCTTCTTCGTAAGTCGCCTGAGCAACCTGGAAGAAAGACTCGGCAACCTGATCCAAACGAGCGAGCTCGCTCTCCAGGATCTGGCCAGCAGCCTCAACTTCTTGACGCATCTGAGCCACCACCGCGGCCTGCGAACGCTCAAGCGACGCGGCCTCAGCAATGAACTTCTCGGAGCGAGCCTGACCACGCTGGAGAGCCGAATCACGCTGCACCTGCAGCTTCGCGATCTCGCTCTGACCGTTCCGGTCCGTGGTATCAGCGCTCGCCTGGAGCTGGTTCACTTCGCTGTTGGACTTCGTAGCGATGCTCTCTGCTTCAGCGCGGAGACTGGTGATCGCCGCGAGCGTGTCGTGACGGTCAGCCTCAGCTTCGACCAACGAGCGAGC
>JBCDAP010000126.1:0-5746 GCA_039185335.1 Planctomycetota bacterium
ATTGATCATAAAGTGTTAAAAAATAATATTTTACGACTGTGTGAAGAGATCTGAATTCTCTGTCATTCATGCTGGCGCGCGTTGATGCGCTCGGACTCTGATTGTCGAGAAAAACTTCAAGTGCACGATCAAGGACGGTTCAAAGCGCCATCTTTACAATCCCGAATGCTCGTGCGCGACGGGTTGTTCACAATCTTGGCAGTTGGACCAGATGCTCTCACGCCTCCAAAATGGACATTCGAGGGGAAGATATTAAGGACAAACAATCACCTTTTTATAGGACTTAGAGGGAATCCTACAGGGTTATCCCATAACTAGGTGGATTTAGTCGAAGAGGGCTTGCATCGATTGTGGATATCCAGATCAGATGAGATCGGGTTAATCCGTGACCGCGGCAACGACTCCAACCCGGCGTTCTAGAACAGCGATCACCTGTTCAAAGTGGGGATCAAGTTCTAACCGGGTCTGAACAGTTTTTACGGCGTGCATCACCGTGGTGTGGTCACGGCCGCCGAAATATCCACCGATCTCCTCGAGCGAGTATCTGGTGTGCTTGCGGGCAAGGTACATGCACACCTGGCGTGGACCGGTGATGGACTTGTGACGTCGCTTTGATTGCAGATCGGTGATCTTGACGTCGTAATGCTCGGTGACCGCGTCGATGATGTGGCTGATGGTCAGTTCTGGCCGGGTGTCGCCCACATCGTCACCCAGGGCAAGCTTGGCGAGATCGAGGGTGATCGATCGCTTGTCCGCTTGGGACTGCATCTGGATGCTGATGATCGCGCCCTCGAGTTCGCGGACATTGGAGGTGATCCTGCCGGCTACGTATGAGACGACCTCGTCTGGCATGTCGAGGGCACGGAGTTTGACCTTCTGCCGAACGATCTCCATTCGGGTCTCGTAGAGCGTGGGCTTCATTTCCGCGACGAGGCCCGATTGGAATCGGCTGACCAGGCGAGATTCAAGATCCGGGATTTCCTGGGGAGGAGCGTCTGAGCTTACGACGATCTGCTTGCCTGCTTGGTAGAGGGCGTTGAAGGTGTGAAAGAATTCTTCCTGCGTTTTTTCGAGTCGAGTGAGGAAGTGCACGTCATCGATGATGATGCAATCGAGATCGCGGTAACGAAGACGGAATTCTGAAAGGCTGTTTCGACGAACCGCCTCGGTGTATTCGCTTGAGAAGTCCTCGCACGACCCATACCGAATGCGAAAACCTTCAAGGTTTTGCATGAACGTGAGGCAGATTGCTTGGAGGAGGTGCGTTTTGCCCAGTCCTACCCCGCCATGGATGAAGAGCGGGTTGTAGGCTCTTCCGGGTTTCTCGGCCACGGCCTCGGCGGCTGCGTGAGCGAGACGGTTTTCGTGGCCGATGACGAAATTCTCGAAGGTGTAATCCGGATTGACGGGCAATCCTTCAACGTGTGCGAGGCTTTCGGCACGGCTGGGAACAAACGCTGATCGCGGGGTATGTCCGACATGCACACGGTGATCGACGGAGGTGTTGTTGAGCCCGTTTGATTTGGTGGGTTTCGGTTCGAGTGTTGCTTGTCCGTTGTTCGTTTGGATTTGCGTGTTTATGGTTCGGCTGGGTGTTGGATCGTTTGGCCCGAGGAAGCGAACCGACATCAGTCGGCCTGTGGCGTCACGAGCGGCGTCGTCGAACGCTTCGCCGCACTCGCGTTCGAGATAGTGCTTATGGATGTCCTGGTGAACACGCAGATGGATGACACCGTCGGCCTCTTCCATCAGCTCGATGTCTTGGAACCAGTGCCTGCAAACGTGCGCATGGTTTTCCCGTAGAGCTCGCAGAACGTTTTGCAGGAGTTCTTGTTCGGGGCTCTGCATCGGTGCGACCACTACCACTTGGCGAACGAGGGCATCGCCAGCTCTCTCACGGGTTGATTCACTTCACTGCCACAAGCGGAGACGGGCCGGCGATCATCCGCCGCACACAAAGCCCGGTTTGCTCTCCAGCCGATCGCGCCGCTTTGCCAACGACGTGACCCACCAACATAGCCGGAGTTTCGAGGGGGTGTCAACAACTTCAGTGCGAAATCGTCAATACAAATCGATTCTTCTTTGCACTGAAAAAACAGGGTGAAAGACACATCAACAAAAAACTGTTGGGTGTTGAATGATCTGGTGGACTTACGACCTTGTCGTGGCCTGACGACGACGTTCTGCGCGCTCGGCTTCCTCATATTGACGTTCGTAACGGATCTTGTTGGAACGTGCATCCATGAGGAATTCGACGCGTCGGGCTTGATCATGGCCGACAGCACGGCTCAGCGCTTTCCGAGCCTCTGCGATGTTTGAGCGGCGTGAAAGGTGCATCAGGACGAGTGTCTCGCACTCGAGCACTGGCAACCACTCCGCGATATCATCGATGTGCAGGTGTTTACCGATGCGTGATCGTTGTTTGTGATCGTGATCAACGAATGTACATTCGGCAATAACGACTTTTGCCTTGCGTACATCCTCACGAACAAGCTGAGGGCCGGGCAGTGTATCGGTAAGATAGGCAACTTGTGGGACTTCGAGCCAGTATGTTATTTCGGTTCCGCCATCGCGAAGCTGGCGAAGCTGTTCTTGCGTTAATTCCGCAAACTCGGGTTTCAGCTTAGATCGCTTCTCGACAACCACATAGCCGGCGCATGGGGCTGTGTGTTCGAGCTCGAACATCCGAAGGTGGATGTTGTTCTTGATCTCGAGCGTGCCTTCGGGCTTGAGCGAAACCAATTCGTAAGGCGTCCGTTGGCGTTCAAGATCATTGAAACCAGCCAGCATTCTCTCAATATCTTTCGCGATTTCTTCGTGGCACACGATCGTGGCATCACCCATGCCTTGAAAACGACGCTGAGAGATGAAGTACGCCAGCCCTCCGATGTGGTCCATGTGCCCGTGAGAGATCGCGACGTACTTTGAAGCGAGGGCGGCACGCGGGCAGGAGCCCATATCGAAGCAAAGATCCAATTCTGGGACCTGGATGGTCGTGATTTCGCCCGCGATGGAGGTTCCTTGCACGCGGTAGGGGGGGCAGAACAAGAAACCGAGGCCGGGTTCACGTGCAGGCGGCTTGGGGATCACGGAGCAAACTCCTCGTACGCGGTGAGCGAACGGGTCGTGGGACAAAGAATCAAGCACGGGCCGAGACGGGCTCCGTTTGGGACATCCAATGATAGCGGTATGATCGCTTGAGTCATGTCTCACGATGAACTTGCACTCGATGATGTGAAACGTGTGGCTCGCCTGGCTCGTCTTCGCCTGACCGATGAGCAGGCGAGGCGGTATCGCGTGGAGCTCGGTGCTGTGCTGAAACACGTCGAAGAACTCGATCAGATGGATCTGGATGGGGTGGAGCCGATGCACTCGCCGATCGATGCTCCAGTGTCCATGCAGGAGCTCGCTGACGATCAGCCCCGGCCATCCCTGACAGGAAACGACCTTGAACGGATCGCTCCCGAGATGGACGGGCCGTATCTTCGAGTGCCCAAGGTGATTAGCGGCGGTGGAGCGTCGGCATGAGCACACTTCCTCAGGTTGAACAATCGCTTGCTGCGATCGCTGAGCTCGACGGTGATATCCATGCGATCACGCAGGTATTCGACCAATCGAGCGCGGATCCGGGAGCACTTCCGGGTGAACTCTCGGGCGTGCCGGTGCTTGTCAAAGACAATATCGCGACGACGCGTGGAACCACGTCTTGCAATTCGGGCATGCTCGAGAACTATGAATCGCCCTTCGACGCCACGGTCGTGGAGCGTCTCCGAGAAGCTGGCGCGGTTGTTATTGGCAAAGCCAACATGGATGAGTTTGCCATGGGCTCTTCGACCGAGCATGGTTTGCGTACAACGAATCATCCGACACACCATCATTGCGTGCCCGGAGGATCTTCGGGAGGTTCAGCGGCGGCGGTCGGCGCGGGCATGGTTCCTTTGGCGCTCGGCTCTGACACCGGGGGGTCAATCCGTCAGCCCGCTGCTTTTTGTGGGTGTGTGGGGCTGAAGCCGACGTACGGACGGGTATCACGTTTCGGTCTTGTTGCGTTCGCGTCTTCGTTGGATCAGATCGGACCGCTTGCGAGTTCGGTCGAGATTGCAAGCCAGTGCTTGAATGCGATCGCGGGCCCTGACTCCAAAGACATGACCAGTGTGCGGCGTGATCCCGAAAACTTCGCGAGGTATCTGAGCGAAGACACATCGAGCCTGCGGGTTGGGCTCGTCACGTCTTGCCTGACTGACGATAATGATGAACGGATCAATCTGGCGGTGCGTAATGCCGCGAAGAGGTTCGAGCGGATGGGTGCGACAATTGTGGAGATTGAACTCCCCTCGCTGCACTACGCGATCTCGTCGTACTACATTATTGCGGCCGCGGAAGCGTCTTCGAATCTCGCACGTTTCGATGGTGTCCGCTACGGCACGCGTCCCAGCCTCGAAGGTGGCGAATCGCTCGAGGATCTTTACGAGCGTGCTCGTACCGAGGGCTTTGGCGAAGAAGTCCGGCGACGGATTATGCTCGGCACGTATGTGCTTTCTGCCGGGTACTACGACGCTTACTACACCAAAGCGTTGCGAGCACGACGCAAGATACGAAACGAGTTTGACGGAGCTTTTTGTGCCCACGAACTGCACACGATGCTTTTGCCAACAACACCGACACCTGCCTTCGAGCGCGGATCGATTCAAGATCCTTTGAACATGTATCTGCAAGACATTTACACGGTGCCGGCGAACCTGGCTGGTTTGCCAGCAATTTCGGTGCCCTGGATAGATAAAGAGACTGAGCGTGGAGGATTACCCGTAGGCGTTCAGTTGATGTCACCAATGTTTGCGGAGGCAAGGATGTTGCAAGCGGCAAGTGTTCTCGAAAAGGACTAGCCACATGCGGGGAGTGAGTCGGCGAAGTGCTCTTTTGCGCAGGGAGGAGCGGAATATTCTCTGTATGGTTAATGCTCTTTATGCAATAACCATCTCGATCGTATCGATCGATTTTGTTGTTGCGTCGTTTACAGTGATTGAGCTTTGATTCATCTCTTGGAATGCAAAAGAGTAGATGCGCAAGCTCATGCAAACGGACAGGAGCCTCGATATGACCACTCCGATTTCTGAATCAGTTTCTCCACTGGACCGTCGTGCCGCACTTGGCGCTCTGACAGGAGCTGTTGCGGGGGCCGCACTGGCGGCGGCACCGTCAGCATCTGCACAAAGCAGTGTGCAGCCATCCATCGTTGGCGGTGGTCTTCTCACTCCGGAGGAGCTTGGCTGGAACTCGGATGCCGGTGAGTACGAGCTTCCTGATCTTCCTTACGACTATGACGAACTCGAGCCGGTGATCGATGAGCAGACCATGCGCATTCATCATGGCAAGCACCACGCCGGGTACATTCGTGGGCTGAACAACGCGCTTGCGGCTGCGAAGCGTGATGGTTCGGCTCTGGGTGCCGGGGCGGTGCGCTCGCTCATGGACGACATCACATTCCATGGTTCTGGCCTCTTCAATCATTCGCTCTTTTGGCAGATCATGGCTCCTCAGAACAAGGGTGGGGGAGGACGCCCCGATGGCGATCTTGCTGCAAAAATCAATGAGAATTTCGGCACATTTGGCACCTTCCAGAACCTCTTTGGCAAAGCGGCAAAGGGTGTTCGTGGTTCTGGGTGGTCCTTCTTAGCTTATGAGCCGACCGCCGGCCGCTTGATCGTGACCACGCTGCACAATCAAGAGGACGGGTCGATCCATGGCA
>JBCDAP010000127.1:0-5738 GCA_039185335.1 Planctomycetota bacterium
CAAGATTGGTTATTGAAGCAGCGCTGGTTCCTGAGGCAGTAAGCATTAACCGAGCAAAGAGCTCGCTTGTCCTCGTTGAGGAATTGATCGAGGAGGGTTGGCTCGACGGCGAGCCAATTCACGAAGAGTTGATTTATCAACGAGCAAGGATGGCGCTGGCTGAGGGTGACGTTGAAAGAGCAAAGGAGCTTGCCGATTCGATTAAGGGAGGTGATTCGGCGTTCGCTCAAGCTGCTGAAAGGCTCTTTGTTGGCGATGCCGTTCGACGATTTGACAGCCTATGGCAGGTGGAAGCGCACCGTGGTTCGTACACTCCTGAAATAGTTCGTGTTGCTCGGGAGGTCGTGCAATCCGGTGGAGCCGCTTTGGGATCGATCGGGGATACCGAAGCATCGGAGATCGACAAACAAACGCAGGCGCTCATTGTGGCGGTGTTGATGGCGAGCGCTGTGCTCTGGGAAGGAGATCAGGATCGGAGTGTGGTGAAGGAGGGACGGGCATTCTCGGCTATTGCCCTCACATTGGCGCCGAAAGAACCTCGAGTCTTGCGTTCAGCGGCGGTGCTGGCGCGTGCTGACAATGACTCTGAGCAGTCGCTCACACTCTGGCGCACGCTTGCGACAGGGCTTGATGCTGAAACGATGGCTTGGTACGAGGCGCGTTTTTATCAGCTTGATGTTTTGAGCAATGTTGATGCGGGTAGAGCGGCTCAGGCGTTGCGTGGGCATGTCGTGTTTTATGGCCCGACGATGGGGCCGGATCCTTGGGGGAATCGGTTTCTTCTTTTGATGAGAAAGCTTGATGTAGACATATCTGGTGAAGAAGAGGATAACGATTGAACCAGCGGTCGATCATCGCGAGATTTCTTGGCGACGCCGCAACGGCTCCTGGCCCGACCGGCGTATCTCCGTTTGCGTTGTTGGGTCTGCGGAAGCGAGAGCCTGATGCAGGCGAGATCGATCGGGCGCTCGCGCTTCGTATCGCGGAAGTCGACAGGCACCCGCAGCGTGGCAGCATTGAAGCAGAAGAGGTTCGGTTAGCGTTGCGTGTGGCCGCTGCGCAGCTCAAAAATGCTGAGTTGCGCGCTTGGTTTGCTTCTGCTCCTCCCGTGGTTGGCAAGAGCATCGCTTATGGACCTTCGACTGATCCGGAGATCGACGAGGCGGTTCGTCGTGCGATTGCTGTTGCAGGGGGGTGGAACAATCGAGCGATGCTGATGCTGGTCCATTCTCAATCGGTCCAACGCGCCGGCATCGATTCGATGAAAAGGTCTTTGCGCCATCTTGGACATCGTCCACCGGCAAGATCGGTTCCGAGCAAATCGATGGCTGATCCGGAATCCGAGGATCGTCGGACAGAACGGCATCTCGTCACCGCGCGGAGGCTCGCTCTGGCGACGGTTGGGCTTACTGTGATGAGCGTGCTTATGGTGGTCGCGTTGGGCTGGCTTGTGACGGAGCGTCTCAATCTGAGTCGGAGTTTGGCAGGCGGAGCTGAGTTGCTTGCTGGTGAACGTGAACTCAATGATGTTGGTGCCGCGGTTGACGAAGCGGCGGGGCCGACTATCGCGGCTGGATCCCCAGAAGGGATAGCGCGAGCGCTCGTGCTTGAGATTACACAGCTCGGTGAAGTGCTGCTTGATGATCCACCCGGCGCACGGCAGGTGTTCACCCAGCGAATGGATGAACTGCATAGCAATTGGCTGTCGATACCGACTGAGCAACTGAACGAGGTTGTTGAAGCGGCCACTGCGTTTGTGAATCAGGATCTGCGAGAACACCCAGAAGCGGGTGTCGAGTCACTCGATGCTATGGCGTGGGCGGTCTTTGAGAGTATTGATCCAGAGGCAGAATCCCTGGCGATCAATGAAGAAGAACTTATTCGACTCACGGTTTCAACCGGCTTGCTGGCTCGGCTTCGTGCTGATCGGCTCAGCCGTGATCATTCTGTTGAGATCGATGACGCACTGGAGGGTCAGCTCGATGTAGCTCGTCCGAGTGATCCAGGGCGATTCTTTTCAGCTAAGCATGCACTTCCCGACACATTCTGGGGAGGCGTTGGATTATCACTCGAATGGTGGTCGGCACGCTTATCCTCATCGTCCAGTGGAGATCGTCGTGATGAAGCGTGGGTTGCTTGGAACCGTACGCACGCTGCGTTGGCACGACTCAGCGCAGCTTCCGCTGATACCGCTGTTCGCTATAGCATCGAAGGCATCCTTCGTTCGGAACGCAGAGAAAGTATTCAAGAGGCGGCGAGTGAAGCATTCCGGCGTCTTGGTCCGCTGTTTTCTGATGCCGAAGTGTTAATCGAATGGCTGAGCGATGATGATCTGGAGACAGAAAAAATCGCAGCGTTTACATCATCGATCAACTGGTTGGAGCTCGGATTGGATGAACAGCAACCGCTGGATGCTCAGGCTTCTCTTGGCCTGCGATTCGCGTATCGCGATCGTCTCGCAGCACTACTCGAGGGGGAAGACTCGGTTTTGTTGGCTGAAGATCAGATGTCTTCGCCTTGGTTGGCATTTGCTGCAGAAGCTTTAGCGGAACAACCACAAAGCATTGAAGAGAGGCTTGAGGGTGCGGTTGTGCTTGCTTTTCTTTCTGGTGCCGCGGCGGCAGAATGGAATGGAGAATTCAAGGAAAGAGACGATGCGTTGGAGCAGGCCGAGCTTGTTGTTGGTGGTTTGCTGAAGAATTCCTCGGGAAATTCGGGTGATGTTGGTTTAGAGGCATTGACCTCACCCGGATCAGGTGATGATGGACGATGGGTGCTCGAGGTTTACAGCGCGGGCCGAGATGCGGATCGTCGCGCAGTGGTGATCCGTAATCTACTTGATGACGGACCGCAGGGGCCAGCCGATGCGGACGTGTTGGCAGAACAGGCGATGCGTGGTTCGCCGGTGAGCGTGCGTCGAGCGGCAGCAGTTGTTGTTCGTGCTCATGCAAGCAACCCGTTCGTTGTGAACGGGTTGCTGGAGGCGCTCCCGGACGCGGCTCGCCAGCGAGATGTTTCTGAACTCATCGAGTCTGTGACAGGTGTGACGTTGCCGCATGAGCGTTCGAGCGAATGGCGCGGCACTGCACATCGCGCTTTGCTTGAGTTGCTTCTAGAACTTCTTGGCGATCCATCTCGCACTGCTCGCCATCGAGATAACGCTGCGAGTGGGCTTGTGCGCAGTTATGCGCTCTGGCTGAGCATGATTGATGATAACGCGGCAGAGGTAGTGGATACCGACACAGCGGATCCCTCTTCGATTGTTCAACTGCTCGCAGCGAAGTTGCTCGAGCAGGGCTCGATGGTTCCTTCAGGATCTTGGGCTCTGTTTATGCCAGTCGAGATTGATCGCCGGTCTGAAGGTCGAAGGTTGCTTGCGCCTGTCGGTGTTCGGCGGTTTGTCGCGGAGCAGACAGCTGTGGTTGAAGCATTCGGTTATCTTGTTGCGAGTGAGCAGTTGATCCGATCAATGGATGTTCATGAGATTCTGCTCGAAGCGGCAGAAGCACGCAGGCGAGCCTCGCATGTAGTTGCACAGGTGTATGCAAACGAACGAGCGATCGCCCGCCTTTGGATGATCCGGATCGAAGTACTCCGTCATGGAGAAGCGTTGTGAACAGAAGCATGACGTTCATTGTTTTTGTTTTCATTTTTGCACCGTTCATGTCGGCTCAACCGGACAAGGAGTCGACCCATTCGAATGCCGAGGTCGTTCCGAGCGGTGTCGAAGAACGCTTGCGTGCCCTTGATCCTAAGGATCCGATGGCGTATTTCGAGTTAGGCGAGGACATCGCTTACCACGCAACACCTGGTTCATCTCAGATGGACGGTCAAGCGGCAGCTCTCGCTGAGCAGCTCTTTGTTCTCTCGTATGTGCTTGATGTTGAGGCTGGAGGGAATCTTGAACTTGGTCCCTCGGTTTGTCTTGCTTTGCTTGAGTTGACTCCCGAACCGCAAAGCGAGCGACGGGTGTGGCTTGGGGCAATGGCCGACGCACTCGGGCGAGATCGGCGACCACGTCTTGCAGCGCCCGAAGAAAATGCAAGTACGCAACGAGCTCAGTTCGCGGAGATGTTGGCTCGTTTCCGTGCTGGAGAGATGAGGACTGTTGACCGTTATCTCAAACGAACAAACGCGATTTCGCTGCTCGAAGGTGCCGGCTTGAGCAATGAAGAAGCCATCGAACTGAACGAACTTCTCGAAGACGCGATCGAACGTATTGGCACTGCTGATCCTGATCGTGTTCAACGCCGACCTGCACCGGGGGGTGAGGAATACGTTCTTGACCGTGCATCCCGGGGGAATCCTGGGCCGCAGCTTTCTGCTTCTGAAATGATGATTGTTCTGCGTGCTGAACTCGCACTGCTCGGAGGTGAAGCAACAAGATGGTCAGTCCAGCTTACCGGCCCAGGGTCTCGACCGGTGCGAGAGCTTTCAGATCAATCTCTTGTAGAAACTTACGCGGTAGATGCTGAACGTCCAGTTTGGTCAGGCGACGATTGGCGTACAGGATCGTGGTCGCAGAAGCCTTAACACAAAAACGAACCCCGCAAGACCGTTGAAATTGAGGTCTCGCGGGGCTCAGACAGGACTTCTGTGGAGGGGGTTGTTTATTCGTAGCGGAACTTGCTGATGCGTTCGGTGAGTTCTTGGGCGTTGTCGGCGAGACGCTCTGTGGCCTGTGCGGCCTTCATGGCGGCCTCGGAAGTGGCGCGGGCGCTGTGGTTGACGGACTGAACGGACTGGCTGATCTCTTCGGTGGCGGCGCCCTGCTGTTCTGCGGCGCTGGCGATGGAAGAGACCGAGAGCTGGAGTGATTCGGAGCCCTCGACGATGGTGGCGAGGGACGCGCCGGCCTCGCCGGCGCGTTCGGAACCGCGTGTGACGAGTTCCTGGCCATCACGCATCTTCTCGACGGCGTTGGCGGTCTCGGTGCGAACACCCTCGATGGAGTTGGCGACCTCTTCGGTGGCCTTGGTGGTGCGTTCTGCGAGCTTGCGGACCTCGTCTGCGACGACGGCGAAGCCGCGTCCGTGTTCACCTGCTCTTGCGGCCTCGATGGCGGCGTTGAGGGCGAGGAGGTTGGTCTGATCGGCGATGTCGTTGATGACCTCGATGATCTGGGCGATCTCGTCTGAGCGTTCGCCGAGAGATTCGACGAGCTGTGATGCTTGGGAGACGGATTCGGTGATGGCCTGGATGTCCGCGATGGTCTGTGAGACGACCTGGGAGCCCTTGCGTGCGCTGTCGCCGGCTTCGGTGGTCTGGTTGTTGAGCCGCTGTGTCTCTTGCGAGACTTCGTTGATGGAGGAGTTGACCTCTTCGACGGCGGAGGCCATCTGGTCGAGTTGTGTTGCCTGCGTGACGACCTCCTGCTTGGCCTCGTCGACGAGGCTGGAAGCTTCGTCGGCGTGGTGCTTGACCTGCTTACCCAGGTCCGCAACACCAACTACCAAATCCTGCACAAGATCCAGGAAGCCATTGAGGTGTGTGGAGAGCTTTCCCAGCTCGTCGTGCCGACTGGCATCAATGCGAGCGGTCAGGTCGGCTTCCCCTTCGGCGAAACGCCGGAAACGCTCGACCAACAAGTTCAGCGGGTGCACGGTAGAGCGAATCAAGAAGACAGCGCAGGAGATCCCAACGACGATACCGACGATGCCGAAAGCGACCAGCATCAGCTCAGTTTTCTTGGCACTCGCTTTCGCAGCATCTGATGCTTGCTGTGTTGACTCAGCAAG
>JBCDAP010000128.1:0-5732 GCA_039185335.1 Planctomycetota bacterium
AAGGAAGGCATAGTCCCCGAACCAAGCCACGCTGTCACGATTCATCCAGCTCCCTCGCCGATACATCGCCAGGGGCTCGTCCCAGTGAAAGAGCGTCACCCAAGGCTGAATCCCGGCGTCCAGCAAAGAGTCGAAGAGTCGATCGTAAAACGCAAAGCCAGCCTCGTTCGGCTTGCCTGTCGCATCCGGAATCAGCCGTGGCCATGAAAGACTCAAGCGGTAAGCCTTGACACCGAGTTGCTGCATGAGCCGGACGTCTTCTTCGTAGCGGTGATAGTGATCGCAAGCGACCTCGCCTGTGTTGCCTTCGAAGGTGGAGCCATTTCGGCGGGCAAAGGCATCCCAAACGGACTCACCCTTTCCATCTTCATTCCAGGCGCCCTCGATCTGATACGCCGCTGCAGCGACGCCCCAGGTGAAATCGGATGGAAATGCCATGCTTGACTCCGGTCGGTTCGTTCGAATGCACCGGGAGCTTGACGAATTCCGCTCCCTCACAGGTCTCTGGTTTTGTCTCTTTGATACGGATTATTCGCAAGGAACCGAAAACTCCGATTGCCATTCGAGGACATCAAACATGTCGATCATCCCGAACGGAAACACGAGATCGGTGAAAGCCTCTTGAGATCCTACGGCGGCGATCATGTCAGTAGCGTCGTTCGCATTGATCAGCGTATCACCGTTGAAGTCAGCCGCGCAAGCCGAAGAGAGCAGAGCGACACGAGCTCGCTCCTTCGCGATGGCCCAATCCGCTTCGCCCATTCCGAGGTTCGTGAGACGGGTTGCCAGATCACCCGCCGCTGGGAACGCCGAATCGCCAAGGTTCGAGAGCGAGAGATCGTTGTAGATCGTTCCGTAAAAGGTCAGCGCCACAACCGTCGCACCCAGGGGAGTCATGTGATTGAGGTCCGAACGGTACATGTCGAAGCCCCAGTTGGCACGTGCAAAACCATCGCCTGACGGGGAATTCGATGAACTCCCTTCCCCAAAGTTCGTGTTGATGATTTCCGAGGTGGAGCGATAGGTCGAACGAACCTGCGCGTGGTACTCAGCAGGAACAGCAAAAGAGGTTTTGTAATTGGGGTGACCGGGAGCGCGCGCGTGGGTCTGGTAGAAGATGCTCTGGGCGCCAGGACTGCTCTGGCGAGTGAGCCCGTAAAGCTGCTGGGCGCGCATCTGGAAGTTCGGAACATCGCCGAGCGCGACGGTTGTCTCGGTAGAGAATCCTTGGATCACCACATGAGACCAGTTTTGTCCCGGCTGGAGGTCGCCGAAGATCCGTCCTCGCTGATTGTCCCAGTGAAAATTGAGATCTCGGCCGCACGAAATCGCGGATGAAATCACCGGGCGCGGCTGGCCTGCCTCGACCGCGATGAACTCGAAGAGGTCGGGAACCCCTTTCCCATCCTCACCGCCGCACAGCGTTTGCTGAGGAAAATCGTTCCATCCAGAGTGACTGTTCCCGAACCAAAGGATGCGCACAAGGGAATCATCAAAGCCGACAGAAGACGGCGTCCCAGCGGACTGCGTTCCTGAAGTGAAGACAATCGGCGCGAACTCGAAATTGAGGTTGCCAACTCCTTCACCAACCATCTGAACCATGACGGAAGTCACGTTGGTGAGATCGATCATCCCCCCGCCGCCAGTCAGGTCGGAGAATTCGGTCAGCGGGATCGAGGCGGACCCGGGACCCGAGATGTCTAGAGCGGCAACCGACGAAACGATCGCCCCAGAGTTCACATCGGGACCGATGAGTGTGACCACAATCTGCATCGGATCGCTACCCGAATCGCTCGAGTAAGTCGGAACATCCAAAGCAAGGCGGCCGTTGCTGCCCCCATCGGTCACATCCAACCCGAGCGGATTCATCTGCATGACCTGCGGTGTGTCGCCGTAACGCATCAGGAGCGTCGCAGAATTGTCGGAGTTGCGACCGGTATAAGTGAGCAAACCCGAGTCGATAATGACATCATCGAAGCTCGGCGGGAGTGCTGCGGTCGAGGCGGTGAGAGAGACTGTTCTTCCTCCTCCGATCACAGAAGCGAGGGAGAACGCTTCATCGGTTTGGCTGCTTCGGATCGGGAGTCGCGGATCACCGATGCCGGCCCAGAGCTGGGTCTCCGCGAGTGTCCTGCCACGGATATCGAAGACCCGGGTATCGGGCATCGGGTCGGTCAAAGGATCGAGAACGACATCCGCCGCGAAGGCTTGAGAGGCAGCCATTGCGAACACGAGACCCAGCACGGGAAGAGAACGGCTCATGGTGTGGCTCCGTGAATCGGTGGAGGTGCATCTGCTCAGCCTTAAAAGTACCCTTCTGGAGGCAGAATGCAAACGCTTTCATTTGTTTCTCCTTGACTCGGCTCACTCATCGTTCACCATCGATTCAGACGCACAGGTCCTGAAGAAGAGATACCCCGATGGCGCTTGCCCACCGTTTCATTCTGCTAACCAGCGTCGTGGCCATAGCGAGTTCCATGACACACGGCGAAATCGCTGCTTCAGGCTTTTCGGATTCAGCAGACCAGGCTTCATTCGTCGCCGCAGCCTCGTTGTCGGGTTGGTACGGCAGTGCCTACACCGAGGGGGATATTCAGATCTTCGATGTCCAGGGCGAACTGCAACAAACCGTCTCGCGAGAACGCCTTCAGGCAACGCTGCCCGATTTGGACTGGTCGCATTGTTCCGCCTCCATCGGCGGGATCGAATTCAGCCATTCGGGAAGACTGCTCTTCGCGGCGGTCGCCGATCCGGGGTCGGATCTGGACGCGATCCTTCGATACGACACCACAACCGACGAGCTCGACGTCTTTCATCGCACATTCTTCACGAACGAACTCCCAGGGGCGATGCGGATCCCGATAGTTTTCTACGCAGGCCAACTGTACGTTGGGGACTCCGAGGGACGAGTCTTGGTATTCAACGCAGGGCGAAGCGCATCCTTCCAGGAGGCACCAGCAAGCACGGTCACCGTTTCAACACAACAAGATATTGCTGGACTCGCGATTGATCCCTCCTCTTCAACTCTCTTCGTTGCCTCTGCAGGCGGGCTATACCGCGTGCCGCTCGACCAATCCCCATTGGTGCCGCAACGGTTCGATGGGCAATCGAACATTGTTGATCTTGATGTTTCGGATCACTTTGGCGACTCTTCACAGGCCGAGCTTCTTCTGCTTCGGCATGATGAGCACGGCTCCGACCTCCTTGCAGCGCCAACGGATGAAGCAAGCGGTGGCGGCGGTCGGTTTCGACCAGCCGTGATCACCCAATCTGATGCAAAGTGGCATGACATCGCCGCGACCGCCTGCGGGCGTGTCCTTGTTGGGGACCACGAACGTTTGGATGTGCTCGCCGATTCGTCTGACCAAAGGCTCGGCTTTGACGGCTGGATTCAGGATGAGTTCGATCAAGTGTTGGCCTACACGAAGGCCTTGATTCAGCCTTCGGGTTGGGTGCTGGATGGGTCCCCCCCGGCCGGCCGCCCGGTGACCCCGCCCGCAAGCCCCGACGCTGCTATGTGGGCGGTGCTGATGCTGATGGCTGCGGACGAAATCACGCCGGATCCAAACAATCAAGAGTTGATCGCATCGATCCTCACTCGGTACGCCGGTCTCTCGGATGACAACATCGCGCCATCTCGATCCGCGGACGGATTCTTCGAGCACTGGCTCGATCCTGCGACCGGCTCTGTGTATCTCAACTTCCCGCAAGAATTTGCGGTGTACTCAACCATGAAGATCGCGCTTGGTGCCGACCGGGCGGCGCAGGCCTATCCGAATCATCCAGAAATCACAGCAGCCGCAGAATCAATCCTCTGCTCGGTCCAGAATCAAGCCTCGTACTTTGATGGCAACCAGGCTGTCTTCCTGATCGGCGAAGCCTTGGGAGGTCCTCGCGACCCGGGCCCACGCAACATGCCTTTCGTTGAAGGAATCTTGTTTGCGGAGCAAGCAGAGGTCTTTGATCCTCCGATGGGAACGTTGATCTACCGTGACTGGGCCAACCCCAGACGGTGGCCTACGGCTTCATTCATCGAAGGTCGTGAGATCGTGGTGGCTCTGGAAGACCGCTTCCAGACCGCGTTCATCACGTTGTATCCGCTTCTTCTGATCTCAAGATTCCGGGATGACCCACGATGGCTCGATCATTCAACCAACGTGTACGATTCGTTCGCCGCCTGGACGGATGATCACGCGCCAAGCTACTTCACCGCGTTCTCAGCCGGCGGGGGCTTCAATGGGTATCAGGCGGACTCGCTCTCTTCGCATCCGAACGATATCGCTCATTTTCCGGCGGTCATGGGCTTCGCCACACTCGGACGAACCGATCCGGCAGTAGCCGCGTACCACGCGTACCGAGCCGGCGCGCGCACAGATTTGCAGGCGAACGCTTCGATGTTGGTCCGTCGATCCGCAGATGACCCCGCTTGGGAATCGAGTATCGGAATGCCAGATGCGACGTACGGCGCGCTCGGTCTTGCCGAGCTGCTATCCCCCGGCATCACCGATCGTCTCTTGGCAAAGCCGTACGTTCCTCGAAGCTGCGACAGTGCCAACCCGTGAAATGCCAAACTGAAATGAGGATCTTGCCCTATGTCGCTCCGCCGGACTTTGCTCACTGTTGCGCTGGTCGCACTCGCTTCCATCACACTCTTGCCCAGGATCAACACACCGATGCAAGCCGATCAGCTCGTGCACACCCCGACCGGCTTTCTCTATAAATCGCTCAACGCGCAGGGGCGCGAGTATCCTTATTCGGTGTATGTGCCGCGTGATTACGGGACACGGGATGATTGGCCGGTGATTCTCTTTCTTCATGGGCGAGGCGAATCCGGAACGGATGGCTCCAAGCAAATGGCGGTCGGGATCGGCGACCCGATGATCTACGCGCCGCATGAGTATCCGTTCGTCGTCATCTTCCCGCAGAAGCCGGACCACAACTCCCAATGGGAAGACCACGAAGAAGCGGTCATGAAAATGCTCGACGCCGAGCTGGACCTATACAATGTCGATCGGTCACGCGTGTATCTGACCGGGCTCTCGCAAGGCGGCCACGGCACGTGGTCCATCGGTTCGAAGCACCCCGATCGATTTGCTGCGCTCGCTCCGGTCTGCGGATACGTTGAACGCCCGTACATCGACGCGGAAGGGCATGTCCGGTGGGCGAAAGCAGAGGAATCGGCGTTCACAGCCCAGTACGCCGAAGCGTTGAAGCACACTCCGGTCTGGGCGTTCCATGGAGAACTCGATGATGTTGTGGTGCCATCCGAATCCGTGACTATGATCAAAGCAATACGCGAGGCACGCTCGAGCGGAGAGGACGACAGCAACACCAAGCTCACGCTGTATCCAAAGGCCAACCACAATTCTTGGGATCAGGCCTATCGAGAGCGGGAACTCTTTGAGTGGTTCCTGTCTCACCAGATTGTGGCGACAGCTCGGAACTAAGCCCGATTCAGTGAACCGGTTTACCTACCTTTAGTAAGCGAACCATGTTCTTACCTATTCTGCCGTCATCTTCGCGTTTGAAGCACGATTTCGTTGAATGTTGGCAGAATCCGATTTGGTTGAATATTCAACCTTGCATGCGGTTGAGCGCGATGTAAGCTATTACACCGGTCGGACGTGTGTATGCCGGCCACTTCCGAGAGATGTTCTTTGGAGGAGTCCATGATGCTGAAAACCATTTCATCGGCCGCCGCAATCACGCTGGTCGCCGGCTTTGCCTCAGCC
>JBCDAP010000129.1:0-5700 GCA_039185335.1 Planctomycetota bacterium
CGGCGATCCGCCGATTCTCGCTAGAGTGTACGCGATTCAGGCATCATCGGCGTTGCGATACACTCTCAATAACAAGCATTCTTCGATGGGAGCGCCCGTTTGCGAAACACACGATCCACCGTCCTCATGATCTCTTGCGGCGCGTTGCTTTCGGGCGGCTGTGCCGAGTTAAAGCGGACTTCGAACACTCGTCCCGAACCCATCCGTGAACGCGTTGGGTTGACCGCCTTCGAGGGGACGTATTCGGCTGCTCGTTCAGTCCCTCCAGCCCCCCAGGTCATGGCACCGGTTCCCGAGGGCCCAAACCGACGGGTGGATGTCGTCGCACAGCCTGGTGGGCCCGAGCTTGCGGATCCCGACACTCCGACTGAGAACGAAACGGATTACATCGTTGTGACCTCGCTGAACCGTGTGGTCATCGATCTGATGGTTGGGCAGATCAACGGCGAGCCGGTTTATGCGGAGGAGTTCTTGGAACCGCTGGACGCGTTGCTGAGATCGAGTGCCGACCGGATGCGCGGAGGGAGAGAGGGATGGGAGCAACAGTGGATCGCGCAGGCCGCTGAGCGGATCAATGTCCAGATGCGATCGAAGATTCGAGACGAACTGGTACTCGCCGAGTTCTACGCGAACATCACGTCACCCGAGGAAGAACTCGGCGTCTTGAACTACATCCAACGGATCCGCGACGAGCTGGAATCTCAGAATCTTGGGTCATCCGAGCTCTCGAAGGCACGGTTCCTCGAGACCCGAGGCCTCACCCTCGACGAGTTGGTCGAACAGCTTTCAACGCAGCAGCTCATTAGTGCTCAGTTGCAACGCGATGTGTATGCGAAGCTCCCGCCTGTGACGTACGAGGATATCGAGCGGTTCTATCGAGACAACGAGGCCGAGTTCAATCCTCCGGGTGTGGCGCTGCTAAGCATCATGCTCACATCGAGTGATGAAGGAACAATCCAAGAGGTTCGAGATGCCTTCGCGCAGGGCAAAACGTTCTTTGAAGTTTCGCAGGAGCACAATAAGCTCCCGGAAACATCATGGACACGAGAAGTCGCGCTCGAAGAAGGCGGTCTCGGAGCGACAACGTTTTATGGGAATGAGGCGCTCAATTCGGCTGTTCAGTCGCTGTCGTCTGGGGAGATGACCGAGCCGGTGATGACCGAGACCTCGGCTTGGTGGATCGAGGCAACCGAAGTCCGGACGGATGAGGGGCGTTCTTTGTACGAGGTCCAGCTTCTGATTGAGGCCGCGATCAGGAACCAACGAGAGCGTGAAGCCGAGCTCGTGTATCTGAACACTTTGCTGCAGAGAGCGAACGTGAGCAGCATCGAGACGATGGTTGGCCGATTAGTGGACTACGCGACGAATAAGTATGTCGCGGGCTTTGTCTTCGAACGGCAGTAAGTTCTCGCTGATGCTCTCTTGGCTGATCGATCGCTGGCGACTCGGACGCCTTTCGAGCTTATCTACGGCTCAGGTAGGTGCCATGGGGGAACGGATCGCGGCTCGTTATCTCGCGAGCGAGGGCATGCGAGTCATCGAGCGAAATACCGATATGACAGGGGGCGAGATCGACCTCATTGCTCTCGATCAAGACCAAAAAACTGTGGTCTTTGTGGAAGTAAAGACCCGACGGCTCCCGTCTGATCGTCATGAGCGTTACCGCCCTGAGGTCAGCATCACTCCCCAAAAAAGAAAGAAGCTGGTGCGTCTTGCCGAGCGCGTCACGCGAGATCGTGGCTGGGAAGATCGCCAGAAGCGGATCGATGTGATCGCGGTCGAGCTTGCTTCGAGAGCCGCACCGGTTATCCGTCATCACCGGGCTGCGGTGGATCGCTCTCGGTGACCTGTGTTCGCTGGGCAGCGAGCTCTTCGAGTGTTGAAGGCTTCTTCCCTCCCTGAATCGAGAGCGGAACGATGACAGAGAACATCGAGCCTCGTCCGACTTCGCTTTCGAGGAAGAGTTCACCATCGAGGAGATCGGCGAGTTCGTTCGCGATTGCGAGACCAAGCCCGGTGCCGGCATGGGCGCGATCGTGACCCGAATCGAGCTGATGGAACCGCTCAAAGACCGCTCGCTGAGATTCAGTAGGGATACCAATACCGGTGTCGAGCACGGAAAAGCGAATGCGTTCGACGCCTTCGGTGTCTTGGAGCATCTCGGCTCGGAGGGTGACGCGACCACCTTCGGTGGTGAACTTGATCGCGTTCGAGAGAAAATTAAAAACGATCTGCTGCAGCTTCTGAGCATCGGTCTCGATGACCGGCAAAGAGGCTCCGTTCTCGGCACCGAGATCGAGATGGAGCTCGATGGACTTCCGGTCGGCAAGCGGAGTGATAAGGGTCAGCAATCCCTCGGCTGTCTCCGCCACACTCATCGGGCCCACTCGAACTTCCATGGTCCCGGCGTCGAGGCGAGCCATCGTTAACAACTCGTTAATCATCTCGAGCAGGGTCCGCCCGGCCGAGACAATGTTGTCAAGATAGCGAACACGCTTGGCGAGTTGACGGTTGTCAGGATCCGCTTCCTGGTCGGTCGCCACGATGTCCTGAAGTATTTCCGCAAAGCCAATGATGGAATTGAGGGGAGTGCGGAGTTCATGCGAGATGCTCGCAAGAAATTCGCCTTTGAGGCGTGCGGTCTCGTAGAGCGCGACGTTTCGTTCGGCGAGCTCGGTGAGCTTGAGATCGAGCGTCCGGTTCACCGAGCGGAGCTGGTCTTGCTTCTCTTCGATCGTCGAGAGCATCTGATTGAGTGCTTCCGCGAGGTGCTGAAACTCATCGCCTGTATCGATCTCGGCGCGCACATGAAGGTTCCCCTCACGGACCGATTCGGTCGTTTTTCGGAGGTGACGAACAGGCTTCAGCACGATCTTTCTCATGATGAGATAAAGCATCACGAGCGAAAGAGAAATAGTCAGAAAGGCGGCCAGCACAAAGTAGGTTCGGTCAACGAGCAGCTGACTGCGGGCAGACTCGGAACGACGCTCGATGATCAAGACACCCTTGTAAGCATCTTCGCTTGTTTCTCCGAGCAGGCGTTTGGCGTAGAGGTAAACACGAGCTCCTCGGGCACGGGTCACGCTCGTGTGCTCACGGAGTGCCGGCCGACTATTGAACCGATCGCGGGCTTCTTGCTCGAATGATGTTGTTGAAGATCGCTCGAACGCCTGTGTATTCCACTCTTCAAGCGGGTAAAAATGTAAGCGGATGTCGGCGTCTTCCGTATCGTTGGCCTCGCGACCAGAACGGAGCGCGCGGATGAGCGACGGATTCACAAGCAAAGAGTCTTCCCAGAGCTGGGCAACCTGGCGCGTCGTCTCGATCTGCCCGTTGTCGACGGTTTGTTCGATGCGTAGCCACGGAACCGCAAGAGCGGTGAGAACGAGTGCGACGATCGCTGCACCGAACACAAGCCCCGACTTCTTCGCGAGCGACATCCGCTTCAACATGGCCCTAGCCTACCCAGAGGTGGGAGTGAACATCTGCAAGACTTGGGCAGATGGCGAAATGTCCGAGTCTTCCCCGCCATTGCTCGGTGTCGTGGCAAGGCGAAGAGCCGCCAGGATCAGGACGAGGCCAACGACCCAGCGCAAAATTCGTTGAGGCACAAGATGGACTGCTTCAACGCCGGCGATGGCTCCGAGGACTCCCCAGGCCCCCATGATGGCGGCGAGTGCAAGCGGCTCGGTGATTGAGAAGCCGTGTTCGCCGATGGTGGCGACCTTGAGAAAACCACCGATCGCGGCGGTGATACAGATCGCCGCAGAAGAATTCGCGATGGCGCGCCGGATCGGCAAACCACCGACGATCTGCCCACCGGAGACAAGCACTACTCCACCACCGATGCCCATGAGCCCGGAGATGAAGCCTGTGATACCTCCGATACCCGACATGCCGAATTTCTGATAAGGCGTGCGGAGCGAACGATCTTCTGGTTCTGCTGTTGGTTCGTCGCTGTTTGGAGCTTTCGCTTGCTTGCCTACGAGCTTCGGAAGGATGAGTTGGATGAGAATAGAAAGCATGATGAGCACGCCCAAGGTTCGGGCGAGATACACGCCGTCGAAGCGATTCGAAAGAAGTACGCCCGCGGCGATGGCGGGGATCATCGTCGGTAGGACCCAGACAAGGGTTCTGAATCGCGTTGCCCCTTTTCGCCAGTGGCGATACGCCGCGGGCAACGAAATCATGACATTGACGCACATCGCGGCAGCCATGAACAGGTGGTATCTCTCGTGTCCTAATAAAATCGAGAGCAATGGGAGCATGAAGAGGGATCCACCCAAGCCCGCGAGTGCTCCGAAGAACCCTGCCGTGAGGCCGATGCCACAGATAATGAGTGTTTCGATCGGTTCCAAAGGGCGTTCTCTGCTCAAACGGTCTGTCCGCCTGGAGACTAGCGGAAACAAACCTTGGTTGCCGAGACCGATCGAGGTGGCGAAAGACGGTATTGGCACTACCCTGCACTGAGAACACAGGAGATTGCCCGATGTACCACTCGCTCTCGTTTGTCGGTTCCATGCTGGTTGCGTCTGCAGCGGTCGCGATTCCCGTGACGCTCACGGTGACGCCGACTCCAACCGAGAACACCTTGTCTGCTGAGGTGACCGTGACGGTCGATACACCGGAGACTGATACGCAGCCTGTCAACGCTTCCGGAACAGTCGAGATCGATCTTGCGGTTGACTATTTTAGCGACGAAGTAATCGCCGAAGCGTCAGGCATCCAGTTCACTGGAGGACGACTTGCTTTCTCAGACGCGATCTTCAACTTCGGATCAGGATTCTCAACGCTGCGCGTGACGACACAATCCGTCTCCGGATTCTTCGCGACGCCTTCGGGAATGCTCGAAAATGTCAGCAACAACATGTTTGATGCGACACTGCACACATTCACGGGAGATCAAGGAAACTTGCTCGCGGAGTCGCTCGTGTTTGGCAATGTAGTTTTTAGCCAGAGCATTGATCTGGCGACCGAACCCTTTACCTCTCCCGGTCCCGAAGGAGGAGTGGGCATCGTCTCGCTCACCTTTGCGGGTGACACCCCTGATGGCCCCGCATTCGACGTCGTGCTCACTCTGGATACGAACGTCTCAGTGGGTCCGGTCTCGACCGACGTCGGTAATCTCACGGTGACAGCAACAGCAGACATTTCCGGTGAACTGGTTGGCAGAGGAACGGTCGTCCTTCCGCCGGCCCTCTGCGCGGGAGATGCAAACGGGGACGGAACAGTCAATGTGGACGATTTTATTAACGTGCTGCTGAATTTCGGGGCGGACACCTCTGCCCTTTCGCAGAGCGAACGCCAGGCGGCTGGCGACGCAAACGCGAATGGGACGATCGATGTAGCGGACTTCATCGCGGTGTTGTTGAACTTTGGGACGGCCTGCGAATGATCCGGATCACAGTGAATGCCGAGGAAAAAGGTGTGGCGGACGGGATCACCGTGGCGGACCTGCTCGAGGAACTCGGGCTGAGCGGCAAACCCGCGGCCGTCGAAATCAACCAGGCCCTCGTGCCCAAAGGGCGGCATAGCGAACAGGAAATCGCGGAAGGCGACGCCATCGAGATTGTGACGCTGGTGGGCGGCGGATAAGCGGATCCGATTCTCCTACCATGTCGCTATGACCACCAGCCTCACCGACTCGTCCCGACAGCTCGCCGCCGATCCGACCGCCCCACCGCTGGTGCTGGGCGACCG
>JBCDAP010000130.1:0-5682 GCA_039185335.1 Planctomycetota bacterium
CGATCCCGCAGCAAGCACGAGACCGCCTCACCCAATGTTCAGGAGGGTTGCGGTTGGCCTGGCGGTGCTCTGGACGGTCTACTGCCTCAACGGGTTCCGTTCCCCCGCAACGCCCATCGAGCTCTCCGACAACAATGCGGGGAGCACACTGAGACAGGCTCTTTTCGGCGGATCGGCGCTCGTAGCCGGCATCGGACTTTGGATGAGCGGGAAGATCTGGATGGCCGTCCGCAAGCACGCGCTGTGGGCGATGCTTGGCACCTGGATGTTGGCCACGCTCACGTACTCAGATGAACCGGCTGTCACGGCGAAGCGCGCTGTACTCTTCTGGTGCGGTTTGTGCACAGCCGCGTTCTTCGTGGGAACCACGTCGGAACGCCACCTGGAGCGAGCTGCCAGAACTACAGCGGTGCTTTGTGTCTTGATCTCGGGTGCTTCACTCGCGTGGATGGCATTGCTCCCGGCGAACATTTCGACCAATCCCGGGCGACCGGGGCTCGCGGGTGTATCGAATCATCCGAATACTCTCGCACCCGCCTGCGCAGTTGGCTTGATCATCCTGAGTGGTTTGGGGTCGCAGACGACGACGCAGCGAGTCACACGCTGGCTCGGTTTGGCAATCACTGGCGCGGCACTCGTACTGACTGGCTCTGTGACATCGATGTTCTTCGCCTTTGTCGGAGTTCTCGTGGCGTTGCTGCTATCGCTCGGTGGATACGCCGCCGCGATCGCATTCGTGCTTATAGCCGCTGCTGGAGTTGCGATGCTGCTCGTCGGCCCTGCTGCCGTTACCGATATGGTCTTCGCATCCGTAAACCGCGACCCGAGCATGAGCGGTCGCGATGAACTTTGGGGCATGATCAGCAGGCAAATCCGAGAGAGGCCACTCTTCGGGCATGGCTGGGGAGCCTTCTGGACAGAAGGCAAGGGACGCGAAATGGTCGGTACGTGGAATCCGAGGCAGTCCCACAACGCCTACCTCGACGTCACCCTCGACATCGGGCTGATCGGCCTTGTGGTGCTGCTCGTTCCGATCGGAATGACGTTCAGCCGTTTACGCGAAACGATGCGAGATACGGCCAATCCTCACACACGCCAGGCGGCCATCGCAACCCTTGCACTCCTCAGCGCACTGCTGAGCGTGTACGCGCTTCAGCAAAGTTTTCTCGGCAAACCAGATTCCTTTGCGTTCGCCGTAGTGCTCTGGATGTCTCTCGCAGCGAACAGAGAACCCGCCAACAGAGTGGGCGGGTTCTCTGGTTCACGCGGATCTTGACTCGGCGATCTCGAACCTCTTGTTCCAGGTGTTTAAAACAGTCCGGATGTCATCTAATGCTCGCCAGAAACCGACTCTGCGTTTTCGTGATCGACTCGCGAGAACGTACCTCGCGATCGCAACCATCATGACATCCCGATCCACGGCCGACCCCTTTTCGATCGCCACATCACAACCCGCATTGATCAGCTGTTTGTACCGGACGCGCGACATCGTCCCCGAGCACACCATGATCATCGCTTCGGGGTTTGCGGAACGCACTTGCTGAACCAGTTGCTCCGCATAATCTCCCGTGCCGAACTCATTATCAACGATATAGATGTCACAGCCGTTGATCTGCTCTGGCATCGCGGAGTATTCAAAATCGAACTCCGCGGAAACATCCATCATCATGGCCTTGATCGCTTCTGCACACCAATAGTCGTCATCAATGATCTGAACCCGAATCATCGCAATCTCCTTTCGGGGGAGGAGTGTGCAAGTCCGATGCCAGATCGGGCTGCGATGCCAACTGGGTCTCAGTTGGCTCGAAACGGATATCAAATATCGGACCGATGCACGCTTTGCAGTCCCATGGACAAATTGGAACAACCGTTCGTTACTCTCGATTGCGAACCGCCTCGGCATCGTACTCGCGGAGCCTGTTGTAAATGGTACGTTCGCTCACACCGAGCATCTGTGCGGCTTCGGCTCGCTTACCACCGACAGCTGCGAGTGCTTGAGTAATCGCCATCCGCTCGATTTCAGCCAGCCTGAGGCCCGTGAGGACCGGTGCCGCGTCTGCTCGCACCTCAGAGAGACTCGAGAGGTTCAAGTCCTCGGCGCCGATAGCGCTGCCATCAGTGAACACAATCGCGCGCTCGAGCACGTTCTCAAGCTCACGGACGTTGCCCGGCCAGGAATGACCTTGCAGTTTCTCGACTGCGGCAGGATCGAAAGTAGGAGGGGTGATGCCGAGCCGGTCCGCAATCACTCGGAGTTTCTGATCAACCAACGCTGGAATATCATCGCGGCGCTCTGCCAGCGTTGGCACCTCCAGACGCAAGACGTTGATCCGATAGAACAGGTCTTCGCGGAACGCTCGTTCCTCGACCGCGATCGCGAGGTCCCTGTTTGTCGCCGCGATAATTCGCACATCGACTGCCTGCGATTCAGACGAGCCAAGCCTGGACACCTGTCGATCCTGGAGGGCGTTCAGCAGTTTCGGCTGCAGGTCGAGCGGGAGCTCACCGATCTCGTCCAGAAACAGCGTGCCCCCGTTCGCGGATTCAAATCGACCGACACGTGCCGAGTCCGCACCGGTGAACGCGCCTTTCTCATGCCCGAACAACTCGGATTCGATCAGCTCTCGGGGAATGGCACCGCAACTGACACTCACAAACGGCCCGCTAGCACGCGGGCCCTGCTGATGGATCCACTGAGCGAGGGCGCTCTTTCCCGTGCCGCTGCCGCCCGTGATCAGGACTGTCGAGCCCACTGCGGCCGCCTTGCTCGCACGGTCGATGAGCTCGCCCCCCCGCTCGCTGCCAGCTACGAGTTCGATCGAAAGGGACCGAGCAAACGTCGATCTGAGCTCCCTGTTCTCGGTTTCGAGCGCCCGTCGTCGAAAAGCATCGTCCACCCGAGCGATCAGTTCCTCGGTTGTGAAGGGCTTCGAGATATAGTCGGCCGCTCCGTGCTTGAGTGCGGCGACCGCATGGGCAACCTCGCCTGTCCCCGAAATGACAATCACAGGGACGTCCGGACACTTCCGCCTCGCGACTGCGAGCACTTCGAGTCCTGACGCACCCGGCATCTGGAGGTCGAGCAGAATCAGCTCCAGCGACGGCAAGAGGGCGCCGATGGCTTCCGCCCCGTCACCCGCCTCGACGACACTCCGGCCAGTCCCACTAATCGCCGCACTGATAATCTCACGGATAAACGGATCGTCGTCCGCGACAAGGACTGCTGGCTTGCGGTGATCATTCATGATTGCTACTCTCCGGGCACAGTCACTCGCCCGCGACCCACCGCCCGAGTGTAGCAATCGGGCTTCCCTGGTGCGTTCCATCCTCGCCGAATGAAACCCGACGAATCCAACACGAGCGACTCAGGTGGCAGGCACTCGGCCGTCGTGGCGTCTGCGCTTGACGCCATCATCACGATCGACGGCGAAGGCACCATTCTGGAGTTCAATCCCTCCGCCAGTCAGACCTTTGGCTGGTCCGAAGGCGAGGCAGTCGGACGCCCGCTTTCTGAGTTGATCATCCCCGAGCGATATCGGCGAGCGCACCAGGCAGGGATGGCACACTATCTCAAAACTGGTGAAGGCCCGGTGCTCGGCAAACGGATCGAGATTGAAGCGTTGCACAAATCCGGCCGAGAGATGCCGGTCGAACTCGCGATCACTCCGATTCAGACCGAATGGGGCACCGTGTTCACGGCGTTCCTCCGCGACCTGTCAGAGTCAAAGGCGCTTACGCAACGCCTGAGCATGGTGAACTTCACGATCGAACAATCGAGTGATTCGATCTATTGGATCAATGAACGTGCCGAGATCATCAACTGCAACCTGGCCGCCGCGAACAGCCTGGGCTACCCGCGCGACGAAGTCATCGGCATGCGAATCTTCGATATGGACACCACGATGCTCCCGGAGATGTGGAGCATGCATTGGGAAGATCTTCAGAAGGCAAAGACGATCCAGATCGAGTCCGTGCACAAGCGGTCGGATGGAACCACATTCCCTGTTGAGGTGAACGCGAATCACATCGTGCACGACGGGGTTGAGTACAACTGCGCGTTCGCCCGTGATATCACACAACGGGAGGAAACGCAGCGTCGGATCTTTGAGTCATCGCGCAGGCTCGAGCTGGTTCTCGATGCCGCCGAGATTGGTTTCTGGGATTGGAATCTGCGATCAGGCGAGAAAGTAGTGAATGAACAATACCTCGCGCTGTGCTCGTCCAGCCGCGAGAACTACTCCCCGAGCCCTTCGTGGTTCCAGGACCTCATTCATCCCGACGACGTCGAAGCAGCACACCACCGCCTTCAGCGTCATCTCGCCGGCGAGATCGAACGGATCGACTCGCAGTTCCGCCTTCGAAAGGCCGATGGCGGCTGGCGCTGGGTCCACGACCGAGGGCGTGTCATCGAGCGCGACGAGAGCGGAATCCCGGTCAGAGCGATGGGGACGATGCAGGACGTCACCCTGCGTCGGGGAGCAATCGAAGCGCTGAAGGAGAGCGAGCAGCGTTTCCGAGACATCGTGTCATCGATGGGCGAGTTCGTCTGGGAAGCGGATCAAGCATTCCGCCTGCGATTCATCAGTGACCCGATCGCCGATATCATCGGAGTACCTCCGGCTGACCTCATCGATACACGAGTCGATCAACTCGCAAGCCCGAACCATCGCGATCGGATCGCGGAGCGACTCCGATCTTGCCTCCGAGTAGATCAGAGCGTTGTCAGTATCGAGTTCCCCGCACAAACAGGCGCGGGTGGAACACGCTGGATTCAGATCAGCGCCCAGCCGATCCGGAACTCGGCAGGCGAGCATGTCGGATTCCGTGGGATCGGCCTTGACATCACAGAACAACGGGTTGCGAACGAATCGAAACGCCGATCGGCCGAACTTCAGGAGATCTCTCGCTCGATCGTGATGGGGCTGCTCGAGCCCGGCGACCTGGTACCTCAGATCGAATCACTGCTGTCCCGTCTCGCCGAGTTTCTCGGAGCGGATCGCGCTTACCTGCTGCGTGCTGAAACAAGCAACAATTCCGTCACGACCTCCTCGCATTGGTTCTCTGCGAGACTGCAGGGATCTTCATCTTCCTACCCGATGAGCACCAGCAACACAGATCCCGTGCAGCTCATGGATCTTCAACCCGGCCGACCGGTCGTGATTCAGGACGAGTCGGGCGAGAGACCCCCCTGGCTGCAGCCCGATACGGCAGCACATATCGGCTTCCCGGTCCTCGTCGGCAACGCTCCGCTCAACTATCTGGCTTTCGATTGGCTCGACTCCCGCCTGCCGGCTGAGCAGGATATCTCGATCCTGCTCGGACTGGCAGCGTCCCTCGGGCACTCGATCGAGCGACGCATCACCAAGCGCCAACTTGAGGAAAGCACGGAGCAACTCGCGATCGAGGCGAAGCGTTCCGAAGAAGCAAGCAAGGCAAAGTCGGCGTTCCTCGCGCACATGAGCCATGAGCTCCGCACCCCGCTGACCGCGGTACTCGGCTGCTCAGAGATCCTCGCGAACGGCAAGCCAGACGAGCACCAAGTCCAACAGCTCCTCGAGAGCATCCAGTCGAACGGACGCTCGCTGCTCGCACAGATCAACAGCGTTCTGGAGCTCAGTCGATACGAGCAGGGCGGTACTCCCGTACGGCCGGAGCCGGTCCGAGTGCTCGACATGCTCGACG
>JBCDAP010000131.1:0-5678 GCA_039185335.1 Planctomycetota bacterium
ATGTTCGCGGCCTTGATCCTGCTGTTCGCGCCGTTCATCATGACCTGGAGCACGGGCGGGTTTGACCAAACCCAAGAGGGCAGTACGGCGGAGGCTGAACAATGAGCAGCGTGCGCACAAGGCAAGAGAGGACGGCATGACCTTTTACATCAGCATCACGAGCGGTGAAGACGCGGGGCGTGTCATCGAGTGCGAAGGCGGCAAGATTCTGATCGGCCGGTCCTCCGCAGCAGAGGTTCGTCTGAATGACGAGTCGGTCTCGTGGGAGCATTGCACGGTGACCGAAGAGGATGGTCGGTACACCGTCGACAATCTCTCCGCTCTTGGGACGAAGGTAAAAGGTGTTAAGGTCACTCGTGCCACAAAGATCGTGGCTGGGGACGAGATCGAGCTTTCCCAGAGGGTGAAGGTGAAGCTCGATGTTCAGGCGAGCGATGCGGGCGAATCATCCAATCTCGTGCCGTTGCTTGCGGTTGGATTGGTTGTGGTTCTGGTGCTGGTTGGCATTGTTCCTTTGCTAAGTGGTGGCGGCAGCTCGGGCCGCAAGGTTTTTCATCAGTCTGATTGGGAGAATGCATACAGCGTGCTTCTCCTTCAAATAGAAGACTGGGAGCAAGCGGGCTATGTCTCGCCGACCATGTCGGACATGTTCCGCGAGGCATGGTTGACTGATCAGTCTGGCTCGTCTGCTGATGCAAAGCGACGCTGGGATGCGATGATTTATCAGCTTCGCGCGGCGAGTGTGCCTCCGCTCGATCAGATGGATCCGAGCCAGACATTCGTCTCGTCATCAAGCCCTGTTTGGAGAGAGAAGGAAAGAACGCTCGAGAGGCTGATGAAGCCGCAGGGCGATCTTGAGGAAGATGCGCCACAGTTCCGTGTTGAGGCGCTCGTTGGATTTGTGGAGTACCGAGCCTGGCTTGCGAGTGAAGCGGGCGGGTGAATCGTTCTGTGACAGGTGAGACAGGGGCGTCGGCGCCCGAAGGATAATGCAATGAAAGACCAACTCGGACGATTCCACCTGACGAAGCAGGTCAACCCAGGCGGTTTGACGACGGTGTATCTCGCGGATGAGGACATGGGGCGCGGGCTGACGAGGCCGGCGGCGGTCAAGATCCTGACCGGCTGGAACATGGACTCTGAAGAAGATGTCGAGCAGCTGAATAAAGAGGTCTCGATCCTCCTCGAACTTTCAGCCAACGCGAACATCGTTTCGATCCGCCACTTCGATATCGATGAAGGCATCGGCCCGTACATCGCGATGGAGCTGCTCGGGAGATCACTCCATCACGAGATCGGTGAAACACCCGCAGACCCGGCTCATGTGCGCTCGGTTTTGGCCGACATCCTGGGTGGTTTGAAGGCGATGCACGACCTCGAGCCGGCGGTCGTCCACCGCGACATCAAGCCCAACAACCTGCTGCCAGACGCTTCTGGTTTGTACAAGATCGCTGACTTCGGGCTGGCAACCCGATTCGACGAGGGCGACACGCTGACTCGCGTGACCGTGAAGTACGCGGCTCCGGAACTCCTCGATAATTCCTTCGGCAAGGTGTGTCCGGCTTCGGATCTGTACGCGCTCGGGATGACCGTCTACGAGCTCGCGCTCGGAAGCTCGCTATTCCGCAAGCAGTTCCCCGGCATCTACGATCCGCATGCGACTCGCGATGAGCAGCTCGCTGACGATCGTCCGAAGTGGATGTACTGGCACTGCTCGCTCGAGCAGACGGTACCGCCGGTGAAAGAACTGGTTGAAGGTTTCCCGGACGAGCTTTCCGATGTTATCGAAGAGATGATGAAGAAGCCGCTTGCCGACCGGATGAGTTCGGCTGATGAGGCGATCGAACGCCTTGCTCGCATGGCAGTGGTTCGTAAGTCGTACTCGACGGGCGGGCCCGCTGCTCATCATCCTGAGAAGTCTTCCTCTGGGGATTCAACCCGCACGCTGTTGCTTGCCGCAGCGCTGATTGTGGTTGTGGTGATTGCTGGTCTTGCGTTCATGGTGACGCAGAGTGGCGGTCCGGAGATCGATGGGGGGCTCTACTGGCCGGACGAGCAGGCTCAGGCGGATCGACTGATTCGGAGTCAGAGCGACCGAATCCAGATCCGTGGGTGGGTTGAAGGTCCTGCAGAACGGGTGACGGTGACCGCCCAAGGGGTCTCTCCGGTGACCGCTTCGGTCGATTCCGAGGGTTCGTTTATCGCGATGATTCCGATCTCCGCGAGATTCGTCGGACAAGAGGTTGTCGCGCAGCTCAAGGTTATCGGTGAGGACGATAGTGAGGAAACCAAGTCGTTCACGATTCTGCGCGAGCCGCCCGAGTCGGTGAAGCTGAACATCGTGACAACGCCGCGTGTGCCTGGTGCCGAGGTTGAGGCGTTGCCGCGCGATTCGGCGTCGGCTCCCGTGGTCGCTGTTCGCACGTCGGACAACGGGACCGCGGAGATCACGATGCCTTACGGGCAGTTCGATCTGATGGTTCGTCACCCGAGATACAGGGTCTTTTCTGAGACACGCGAGACCGGAGCCGAGGCATCTCGACAGGTGCGTGTGCAGTTGATGGAAGCGACCGCGGAGGAGATCGCGGATCGACGAACGCAGCTTCTGGCGGAGATCGATCGTGTTGCCGCTCTTGCTGCCGCGGGTGATCCAGAGGCAGCAGCTCGTTTGAAGGAGCTGCAAGGTGAACTCGCGTCGCTCGGCGATACATCGCTCAATGCGGATCGACGTGCCGAGATCCTTTCGGAGATGGCGGCTCTTGCAGAGGCGGCGGCAAACGGAGATCCTGAGGCGCAACGCAAGCTTCGTGCACTCAAAGCCGAACTTGCGGCTCTCGATGACGATGCGGCGCTGGCCGATCGTCGTGCCGAGATCTTGCGAGAGATGGATGAACTCGCCCAGCGTGCGGCGAATGGAGATCCCGAAGCGATCGCGCGCATGCGCGAACTCCAGCAGGAACTCGCCGCGATCGATGCCACAACCCTTGAGGGGCAGCACGGAGAAGCGGCGCAGCGGATCGCGCGTGAAAGGGCGGCGATCATGGCCGAGATGGCTGATCTGGCCGAGCGAGCCGCGAACGGCGATCCAGAGGCCATCGCTCGCTTGGCGGTTCTGCGCGATCGTCTCGCTGCTCTCGATGCGGAAGAGGCGGCTCTTGCCTCGGGTAGCGATGCGGAGAAGGCACGGAACGCGAAGGCAATCCAGCTGGCTTCTTCTCGCGAGCGTCTGATTTCGACCCTGCGTGAGCAGATCGCCGCGGCTCAGTCGGGCTCCTCGGGTGCGTATGACGCTCTCGACATCACGCTTGTGCAGCTTGAGGCACTCGAGTCTTCTGACGACAACGCAGAGGGCATCATGGCCGAGCTGGTCCAGCACCGTCGCGGGTTGCTTTCGGAGTTGCGCGATGCGATCGATCGCGGGCGTCTGGGAGAGCCTTACGCGGTTGCCACGATGCGTGGCATCCAGATCCGTCTGTCGGATCTCGTGCTCGATGAGCGCGCGATCGCTCAGGGGCGCCAGCGTGTCGGGCTGACACTGATGGACAAGCGTCGTGGCGAGTTGATGGCCGGCATCCTCTCTGATCTGACTCAGATTGCTGATGCTTCGCAGGCCGCGGTCACGAGTTACATCACCAAGGCTCGCGAATTCGAGGCATTGGGTTCTGACAGTTCGCCGAACGCGCCTCGCCGGACCCAGCTGATGCGCGAGGCAGAGCAGATCTCGCCGCAAGCAGTTGTTGGAGACACAATCGCTCAGACGCGTGTTCGCCAGATCCGCGATGAGCTCGGTCAGATCGAGCAGCGCGAAGCGATCCGTCGCAATGAACTCGCTCAGCGGGGTGGCGGGGGCGGATACGGGTTTACGCCCGGTGGCGGAGCAGGGGGCGCTCAGGCGAGCGCTGGCGGTGGAGGTGCCGGCGGTAGCGGTGGCTTCGGCGGCGGTGCTTCTGGCGGTTTCGGCGGTAGCGGTGGCGGCTTCGGTGGCGCCGCGCCGGTCGGGGGCGGCGATGGTGCCTATTTCGATGGCTCCGCCAGCGACCTTGTCGCGCTGCTGCCCAATCTTGATCTGATCGATCGAACGGTGCTGCTGCGTCTCCCGCAGTCGCAATTCTTGGCGTACATCGAGCGTCAGCTTCCGATCGACTCGCTGATGGTTGAGGATATTCCTGAGCTCAAGAAGGCTCGCCTGCGTGGTCGTGTGCTGAACCGCGAGGAGTTTGATCGTCTCATTGGGCGTATCGAGCCTGCGTTGCTTCGCCTTGAGCCGGAGATTGCGATCGATACCGATGGTGTGCTCGCGGACATACGCGGAGCTCTTGAGGCGCGGGGAGCTGAGAACGTTCGTGTGTCGATCCTGAGGCAGAACTCGCGTGATCGTTTGTTTGTCAGATTCGATCGCGCGGGCGAAGTGAAGTCGGATGGCGAGGCGAGTTCGATCGTCTCGCGTTTCTTGCTCGATGAACAGCTGATGGACGTACAGGGCTTCGGTGAGGTTGCTGAGGCTGATGATGAAGAAACGACATCCTGATTTAGGCAGGATCGTTTAGCGTCCTTTGTGGTTCGTATCTCGTGATTTGTGTATCGCTGGTGGCTAGTCCACCAGTGTTTGTTGCACAAACACTTCTTGGAGCTCTGATAGACGAGTTACAAAGTAGTACACGGGAGGTTCAGCTTTGATCGGGATCGTTGGTGAATCCGCCGCGGAGCTCGAGTGTTTCGCTCCAATCGCTGTAAGCGTCTGAGTCGCGCATGTCTCGGTAGAAATCGCGGACCAGATCGCGTTCACGGAAGTCCTGCGTATAGACGCCTGGGTACGCGCCCCATGTCCAAGGTGGACGGATCGTGTACGCCTCGCGCGCGATGGCGTACTCGGTGACGTCCGAGCCGTCGAATCCGCCTACGACGATCGGCGGTCCGTACCAGAGCTGCGTGAACCCTTCACCGATACCGCGAACGATCCCGTTGTTGGGCGATGTGGTGCCGGGGTTGTCGTAGTCCGGTGTAGCGGCTTCGACGCCTGGCTGGGAAAAGAAGTCTGGAGAGAGGTAGGGGGCCGCCAGGCCGTTCAGGGGGCCCAGGTCAAGGTTAATGTTGACTGACGTGTCGAAGAATGTCGTGGCTTGATTGAACACTTTGCGGTGCGTTTCGTGGCGTGCGGTTAGCGCTGCTCCTGATGCTCGGTAGGCCATTTCTGCGAGCGTCATGAACGAGAAGATGATGAACGCGACCAGAAGAAACTCGAGTGACACCACGCCTGCTCGGTCGCGATGAAAGGCACGGAAGGGACGAGCGAGTTGTTGTGAGAATCGTCTCATGGCGTCTCTCAGTGCTGGATGATGTCTTGGAGGCGTTGCGCGTCGGAGGCTTCAATGCCGGCGGTGTCCATGATGTTCTGCAACGTGTTGTCGTTATCGATCGCGCGTTTGATCGCGGTGGTCTCGGTGAGGCGTGCTTGCCAGTTCATACCCATGGTGGAGTGCACCTGCCACGGGATGTGGTTGATCACGCCGATCCCGAGCGATGCGATCGACTCGGCGACGGGGTTGTAGGTTTCCGCTTCGGCGACGGCCATCATGCGGTCGCCGGGGTTCACGCCTGCGTTAAAGACACCGGTTCCGAACGCTGGTTGATCGCGGAGCGGACCGCCCATGTAGAAAGCAGAAGACGATCCGTTGTCG
>JBCDAP010000132.1:0-5676 GCA_039185335.1 Planctomycetota bacterium
CGAGGTCGGAAGAGGCAGCGGCCGCCGGAGGGTTAGAAAGGATGTATCCGCGGTGATGCGACGACGTGCCTCCCAAGACTGACTGGGGCCCCGGGCGCGTCACACCCCGTTGCTCCGATCTTCACTTGCCGGACGAATCGCGAAGTACTGGTAGACAGGGTGCGACGCCACGAGCGGGCGGTCGCCAGTCACGCTAGTGACGCCCTGCATATCTTCGTGAAGCTTTGCGATGTTGGCGAGGAGTGTTTGGGCATTGGCCCGCAGCGTGTCGGCCTCATCCGGCATCGCTTTTGTCATCGCATCTCTCACGGCCTCGGCCTGCTGTCGCGCCTGGTCAAAGTCCATCCAGGTCGTGAACGCGGTCCCCGCATGAGAGTGTTCACCTTCGTCGCCGTGGCTGTGCGTCGTCGCGTCAGCGATGACGATGAACCGGTCAGCAAACGCGGCGGAGGTATCGACGGTTTTCGTAGCTGGCAGGCTTACGGTCTTCGCCCACTTCTCGTAGCTCGCGCCGTTCGTCAAAATCAACGCTGATCCCTGCATGGCGGTGACCTGATCATCATTCGGATGCCAGAACGCCGGGTCGCCATCGATCTCCGGGAACTGAACGTCGGCGGTGTTGCCGCCGATTTGCTCCGCGAAGTAGGCCAGCGGGTAGTTCGTAGCAAAGACCACCGGTTTGCTGCCTTCGTCTTTACCTGCAGATTCGTTGTTGTTGTTTTCTCCACATCCAACAAGCGACAGCAGGACCGCAGCCGCAACCCATCGAAACACTTGGAATTTCATGTTTTACATCTCCTTGGTCATCAACTCCGCCTATTCGCACTGGCGTGCAGGCAACCAGGATCATAGCAGCTACATAGAAACGCCATCCGCTGCAGCATACGGCCAGAAGCGTGACTGGGTGTGGGAAGGCTGGCGAGGGACCGGGTGGGAGAAGCCGGTGCGGTCGCCTTTGGTGTGAGTGAAGTTTGCGCTTCCGCTGATGCGGCTCGTGGCTCAAAAACGTTCCGGCGCGCTTGATCGTGCCGGAACGTGATTTCGTGACCTGCTATCGAGACTCAGGATCAGTAGACGCGGACGTTGTACTCGGCAGTGAGGAAGTTCGACGATGAGTCGAAGTAATCGACGGTAAAGTAATCATCGCCTGCGAATGCGAAGTTTGGTGTGTAGAACAGATCGCTGCTGCTGACCGTCACGAACCCGTTCGCAGGCGGCCAGATGCTCACGATCGTGGTGGCATCGGGTGGCAACGGGAGTGTGGCGGTCGTGTTCACCGGTGTTTGATAGAAGTCTGCTGGATCGACCGTGTAACGATAATCCGGCTGGCCCGAGGCAAAGACCTTGTCGACAGGTGTGTCGGCGGTGAGTGTGTTGACGTCGCAGAGGATGCGATCGGCGGCGAAGCCGTTGCTGGTGTTGTTGAAGAAGAAGCGGTACTCGAACCTTGCCTCGCCCAGCACGCTTGTCGGGCCCACTTCGACGGTGCGCCCGCCGACGATCTGGAAGTCAAGGTCGAGAGTGATGTCTTCGGGTGTGCCGATGGGGTTGAGGTTGAAGTCCAGACGCTGCCTGGTCACGATGAAGGGGCGTGTCGAGGCGTTGGTCGAGCCCCCGTTAGCGACGCTGTCGGTCTCGGTGCCGGCGGCGAACTTGATCGGCCCCTGGAACGAGATGACCGTCTCGGTGACACCCGCGTTGAAGAGCAGGGCGCTGAGGCTCTCGAAGTTGGCATCGTCGGTCGGGATCGAGTCGGCTCTCCAGACGCGGAATGGGATTTCTCCTGCGGCACCGCCGCCCAGGTCGGTCGAGGCGAGGGTGGCGCCGTAATTCGGACCAGAGAGTGTTGTGGTTCCGCCCGCACCGTCATCGATCTGGAACTGGCCCAGCCACGAGCCGGGCGCGACCGTATCGTTCACACTGTTGATGACGACCTGGCCTTTGATGCCGTCGACCGGGAGTGTGAAGGTTGCGGTGCTGGCGAGCGAACCGCCGACTTTGTATTCGGCTGCTGCCGGGACGGGCTGATCGAGGATGATATTGGCGTTGAGGTCGCCATCGACTTCAAACTGATCGAGTTCATTGATGCGGGTTGATCTGGTGGAGGTGAGTGTGTAGTTGCCTGTGAGATCGATTCTGTCGACATCTGGTGTGCCGGTGAACCCCTCGTCGGTGCCGCGGCAGCGTTAGCTCCGAATTGGACCTCGGTAGCGTTCGTTGCCTCGACAACACGAATCCGAGTACTCGACCAGATTTCGACATGATCGGAAACGGTTCCTACGATGTCCCCAACCACTTCGATGTTTCGGATCTCGGAATCGACCACGTACAGGTCGCCCCCGATCCAATCCTGGTCGATCTCGATGCCAAAGATGTCCTGCCCTGAGATAGGTGGATCAACGATTGCGTCAACATACCAGTTGCCGCCGAGGAAAACGCTGCGGATCGTGCCCGCTTCGATGACTCCTCCATTGGTGGAATCGCCCAGATCACCTGTGATCGCAAGAACCGAAATGTCAAGATTGGTTACACCGGGATTCTGAACATCAATATTGTTAATCGATTTGATGGGTGTCTGTGCAGAAGCTCCATCATCGCTGATGTTTAGGAGCAGTGTATCGTTGCCCGGTGTCGATCCCGGGCGTTGAAGAACGGTGATCTTTTCGATCACATCATTTGAGTCGGTGCCCACGATAGTGATGAGCCCTGCACCGGCAACATCGTTGCGGAGCGTCACCTCGAAGGTGTTAGGTCCGGTCGAGATAAACGAGACAACCGAGGCTGTGCTATTTGGGCTGGTAATGACCGGAGTGGCAGAGCCTGCCGATGCCACGATGGCGCTGGCGGCGAGCACTGCTGCAGCTTGCTTCACGGTCCGAGTATTGAATGCCAACATCTTTCTCTCCTATGGCAAGAGAGAGCCAACCAGACCCCTGCGACCAACGCGGCCGAGGGGGCAGGCACAATGGAAGCGATCCGAAAGCCGTGTTTGCTGTTCGTACCGCCGATGAAACTGAAATCCAGCTTGTCGAAGCTGAAGAGGAATCCGAACTCCTCATCGTTCGAACCCTCGACGACAAAGTTGCGTGAGTTCTTGGTCAGTGTTGACATCCATTCGGTCTCACCGCCGGCGAGATCGAGCAGTCCCCAGGGGCTTTGTTGGTCGGGGTAAGAGCCAACGGGGAGGACATCATCGGGTTCGTCGAACGCGTTGCGTTGTCCGCCATCGTCAGGGTGACCAGGAAGGAGGTCCTCGTTGGTGGCGTTGGGGAAGGTCCAGTAGCCGCCCTGGCCCTCTCCGTAGCGGTTGGGATCGTAGTGCGCGGCCTTGATCCACTCGTCGTGTGTTGGGATCCAGAAGCGGGCGCCTTCTGCGGGTGTGACCTGATGGTTGAAGGTTCCGTCTGGGTTTCGTGTGAAGGTTGAGGTGTCGTAGACGCCGGTCTCGAATGCCCAGGCCTCGTTGACCTTGCCGTTGTGGAGCCAGTTGACGTACCGGGCGGCGTACTCCCAGCCGATGTTTGTCGCGATATTGGGATCAACGCCTTGGCGAATACCTAAGCCGGCGAAGCTGGCGGAGATATGTCGTCCCGTGAATTCCGAGTTGGCGATGACGCCGCCATCGGGATCGTCATAGAAAGGGTAATAGGCTTGAACGAATTCCAGATGCTGTGCAACGGTGATCTCGGTGCGGCCGATGCGGTACTCGTAGTTGACGCTGCCGCGTGTTTGCGGCGAGTCGGGAAAGATGAGTGTGAGGTCGGGTGTTTCTTCCGGGAGCGGTGCGCGGTTGCCGGGGTCGCCGATGGTGACGAGGTCGAAGCCGGCGGCAATATCCTCATAGCTCACGGGAGCGGCCATGACAGGACAAGCGGCGATCGCGATGGTGCACACCGATGCAGATTGAACTGAGGTGCGTCTGAATCGAATTGTCTTCACCTGATTTCTCCGGTTCGGTCCATCTCTGCGCTATTCGCCGTGCGGGATGGCTCGGCGACGAAGCCGAATCCGTTCGGCAGCGATTCTTAGAATATCATATGATGAAGACTGGGCTACTTAAAAGACCTTTCACCTCTTTTTATCATTAGCGAATGAGGAGTTTGCGCCCCCATGGGCATGTGGTTTTGTGTGTTGGGATCGCTCCAGGAATCACTTAGCCGTGCGACTCTTGTCCAAAATTCTTGTTTCTTAGGTATCGCAATAAAGAATTTGACAAGCAGAATTCATCGCACGCGGATCATCTCCATGAACTCTTCGTAGCGGTGCGCGATTTCTTGGCGCGTGAGTGTTGCCACGCGTTCGAGTGAGAAGCTTTCGATCAGGTAGGAAGCGATGACGGTGCCGTGGACGAGGGATTGGCGGATGGATTCGATAGAGACGTTGTTGTCTTTGGAGTGGGCGGCGGCGAGGTGGCCCATCATGCCGCCCGCGAAAGAGTCGCCTGCACCGGTCGGATCGATGACGTTCTTGACGGGGTAAGCGGGGAGAGCGGCGATGCCTTGATCATGGATGAGCACGCAGCCGTGCGCGCCTTTCTTGATCACGACGAACATGGGCCCCATCTCGTTGATGATCTTTTCGCCGGCTTTGTAGATGTTGGGTTCGCCCGTGAGCATCTCGGATTCTTCGTCGTTCAGAACGATGCCGTCGACACGCTCGAGGAGTTGGAGGAGTTCGGGCTTGGCGATGTCGATCCAGAGGTTCATGGTGTCGACAACGGTGAAGTTGAGCTGGGGGAAGGCGTCGAGAAAGGAGAGTTGGACGGATGGGTGGGAGTTGGCGAGGAAGAGGAAGCGCGAGTCGCGGTACTCCTCGGGCGGTGTGGGTGGTGCTTCTTCGAGGACACCCAGCTTGGTGAAGAGGGTTTCACGGGTGTTCCAGTCGTCGAAGTACTTGCCGCCCCAAGCGAAGGTTTCCGAGCCCTGGCGGACCTCGAGGCCTTTGAGACAGATGTTCGGGAACTGGGCGAGCGATTGGCGGAAGTCATCATGGAAGTCCTCGCCGGCGGCGGCGAGCATGCGGACCTCGGTGAAGAACGAAGCGGCGGCGGCGAAGTAGACGGAGGAGCCGCCCAGGATGTTCTCTCGCTTGTCGTGGGGAGTCTCGATGGTGTCGATGCCGACTGTTCCGGTGACGAGGAGTGGCATAGCAGCGTCCGTTCTGCGCTCGGCGTTGGGGGCTTGGGGGTCCATTTGAACACCTCATTATGACAGATATCGCGGTGCTTTGGGAGGGTTTGCGCGTACTTCGTGAGCAAGGATGGTTTAGCATCCTGCGCATGAGCACCGAACCTGTTGTGACGAGATTCGCGCCTTCGCCCACTGGGAACCTCCACATTGGTGGGGCGAGGACGGCGTTGTTCTGCTGGGCGTTCGCGAAGCGTCAGGGGGGGCGTTTCATGGTGCGGATCGAAGACACTGACGCGGCTCGATCGAGCGAGCAGTCCGAGGCGGCGATCCTGCGCGACCTGGCCTGGCTCGGGCTGACCTGGGATGATGGTCCTGCGTTCGAGTGGGAGGGCGAGGGTCCATATGCGCTTGTCGATCTTTCCCAGCTTGTCCCGCCGCCGTGGTTTGCCGTTGCCCGTGTCTAAACCCGTCGCAATCGCGTGTGCCCTGATCGCATCCGCGCCGGCGGCGCACGCACAGGGTGTGTGCGACGCCGAAGCGATCTTCC